>DKGN01000072.1 GCA_002453275.1 Caryophanales bacterium UBA6769 | reverse complement strand
AGAGAAGTTTGCACTCGCTGAAATATAAAGCTGGTGATTTTTTCGATTGGCTCGAATGTTTAGAAGTAAATCAGTTTCAAATGGTTGATAGATTTTATTAATTCTTCCGTTTAATACTCGTTCATTTAATTCTTGTGTAATAGCTCTTGTCACTATACCGTCAAAAGCCATATTTTCACCTCAATTTTATCCTGTAACAAATAGGATTCTCGTGCAAATTGACGTCAACAGTCAATTTCCTTAAGTATAGCATGTTTCGTAGCTTGTCTGAATATAGATGGATTAAGCAAATGACGGATGCATAGAGGTAGATGGGGTGAAAAGATGAATTGGTATAGTAAAAAAATACAAGACATTGAAGCAGAATTAAATAGTAATTGCGAGAAAGGTTTGTCAAAAAAACAAGTAACAAAGAGATTGGAAAAATTCGGATTAAATCAACTAGAACAAGCAGAACAAAAATCTGCCTTCTTAATTTTTCTTTCTCAATTTAAAGATTTTATGGTCATTATACTGCTTGTCGCAACATTAATTTCTGGTTTACTAGGGGAATATGTTGATGCGGTTGCAATTATTTTAATTGTCTTATTAAACGGTGTTCTCGGTTTTATTCAAGAAAGAAAAGCAGAAAAATCATTGCAAGCGTTGAAAGAATTAACAGCCCCGAAGACCCTCGTTTTGCGCGATGGAAAATGGATGGAAATCCCAACAATGGAAATTGTCATTGGGGATATTGTTCGTATTACAAGTGGGAGTAGGGTTAGTGCTGATCTTCGTTTGATTGATTCCCAAAGTTTATACGTTGATGAATCTGCCTTAACGGGCGAGTCAGTGCCCTCCCATAAGAGTTCAAAAACGATGCATGACGAAGATTTAATTATCGCAGATCAAGATAACATGCTATTTAAAGGGACATTAGCTGTGAAAGGATATGGAATTGGTCTTGTCGTTGCTACAGGAATGCAAACGGAAATGGGGAAAATTGCACATTTAATTCAAAATACAGGCACGATCGTCACCCCTTTACAACGAAAGCTAGAGCAATTAGGAAAAATTTTAATCGTAGTTGCCGTTTTGTTAACGACGTTAGTTGTCGTGGCTGGTATTCTCCATGGTCATGATGTTTACACGATGTTTTTAGCTGGTGTGTCATTAGCTGTAGCTGCAATTCCTGAAGGACTGCCAGCAATTGTTACTGTATCGTTGGCATTAGGCGTGCAAAGAATGATTAAACGGCGAGCAATTGTTAGACGATTACCAGCTGTTGAGACGTTAGGCTGTGCAACCGTCATATGTTCAGATAAGACTGGCACACTTACGCAAAATGAAATGACAGTTACCCACTTATGGACATTTGGTAAGGAAGTCGAAGTAGGAGGAACAGGTTATCATCCTGCTGGAGAATTTTCTAGTCCAATCACGTCAGATATAAATATGTTATTGTCATTTGGTTTATTATGCAGTCATGCTTCGATCGTGAAAGAGAAGAAAGACTATAAGTTAATCGGTGATCCAACTGAAGGCGCCCTTGTTGTCGCAGCAATGAAGGCTGGAATTGAGCAAAGTATTCGAACAAAGCAATATCGAGTGCTCCGAGAGTTTCCATTCGATTCAGAAAGGAAACTGATGAGTGTTATTGTAGAGGACGAAGCAAAACAACGCTTTGTCATAACAAAGGGTGCGCCAGATGTCATATTGTCAATTAGTGATCACATTATGAAAGCAAGAAAAAAAGCGATCTTAACGACAAATGACAAACAGACCGTTGAGGATCAAGTAGCAACATTAGGCGAAAAGGCGCTACGAACGCTTGCTGTAGCATATAAACCATTGCCTAAAGGAAGTCTGCCAATCCATGAAGCCCAAATTGAATCAAACTTAGTTTTTATTGGAATGACCGGTATGATCGATCCGCCAAGACCGGAAGTGAAAGAGTCAATTAAAGCTTGCCATGAAGCCGGTATAAAAACAGTCATGATCACAGGTGACCACCTCATTACAGCAAAGGCGATCGCAACCGACTTAGGAATCTTACCAGCTAATGGTAAAACATTAGAAGGTAAGGTGTTGGAAACTATGTCAGTAGAACAATTAAACGATATTATTGAAGACGTTTATGTTTTTGCGCGCGTTTCACCAGAACATAAACTTAAAATTGTTAAAGCACTTCAAGAGAATGGGCATGTTGTGGCAATGACGGGTGATGGGGTGAATGATGCCCCAGCGATTAAGGCAGCTAACATAGGAATTGCAATGGGAATTACAGGTACAGATGTCGCAAAAGAAGCGTCTTCCCTCGTTTTAAGTGACGATAACTTTGCAACGATTCGCGCGGCTATCGAGGAAGGGCGAAACATTTATGAGAACATTCGTAAGTTTATTCGTTACATGTTAGCTTCTAATGTCGGTGAAATATTAGTTATGCTTTTTGCTATGCTAATGGGACTGCCGTTACCACTCGTTGCTATCCAAATTTTATGGGTGAACTTAATTACAGATGGGCTACCAGCGATGGCATTAGCATTAGATTCAGCAGAGAAAGACAGTATGAAACGCCCACCTAGAAAAACGAGTGAAGGAATCTTTTCTGGTGGACTTGGCTGGAAAATTGTAAGCCGTGGTTTTTTAATCGGGCTCGTTACATTGCTTGCTTTTCTCGTTTCATATGAACCACCATCGCTTATTAAAGCACAAACAATTGCTTTTTCAACACTTGTATTAGCACAATTAATTCACGTGTTCGATTGCCGAAGTGAGCATTCCGTTTTTCACCGGAATCCATTTGAAAATAAAGCGTTGCTCTTAGCCGTACTATCATCAACATTGCTTCTACTTGTCGTCATTTATTACGGACCGTTACAGCCAATTTTTAACACAACATCATTAGCTTTTCATGATTGGCTTCTAATCATCGGATTAGCTTCTATACCGACAATTTTATTGGCTTTCTTTAGTTTTTCTAAAAAAAATCAAGACCGAAAAAAGGTGCTATAATCAGCACTTTTTTTCATGTGTATGTTTCCCTTTCTTGTCGTTAATGTTAGAATTGTTTAATATGGAATCGAGTGGAAGTGATTTTTGTGATTAAAAGTATGACAGGATTTGGGAAGGCAAGCTTGAAAGAAGACGGCTTGTCGGTATTAGCAGAAATTAAGTCTGTCAACAATCGGTACTTAGATGTTTCAGTTCGATTACCTCATGAATTTATTCAATATGAGGAAGGGATCAAGCGAATTGTCCAGAAGCATTTGAAAAGGGGAAAAGTTGATCTTTTTATAACGATAGAAAATGAAGCGGAACTTCAAAAACAAGTAAATGTAAACTTGGATTTATTAAACAGTTATATTCATTCACTTGAAAGCATAAAAAACATACATAATCTGTCAACAAAAATATCACTTGACCATGTACTTCAGTTACCGGACATCTTCACAATTTCGAAAAGAGAAACTAATGCACCCCAACTTGAAAGCAAGCTGATGAAAGTGAGTTCGGAAGCAGTACATGATCTCGTATCGATGCGTGAAAAAGAAGGGGAGGTACTCTATAAAAATATTAAGTTATACATAAATAATATCGAGAAATCCGTAAAAAATGTTGCTGTGCAATTTAAGCAGCTTGAACCAACATATAAAAAGCGTCTACATGACAGGATTGCTGAGTTATTACATGATAAAATTGAAATTGAGGAATCAAGAATCCTTATGGAAGTTGCACTTATAGCCGAAAAATCAAATATAGAGGAAGAAATCATTCGTCTGGAAAGCCACTGCTCACAACTTTATTCTACATTGCAGGAGCAAGGTCCAGTCGGTAGAAAACTTGACTTTTTAGTTCAAGAAATGAACCGTGAAATTAATACAATCGGAGCAAAGGGTAATGATTTAGTCATCAATCAGGAAGTTATAAATGTAAAAAGCGAACTTGAATTGATCCGGGAACAAATTCAAAATATAGAATAGGACGCAGAAAATTCAGGAGGAATATGATGAATATAAAACTGATAAATATCGGGTTTGGGAATATCGTTTCAGCCAATCGGATTATTTCGATTGTTAGTCCTGAATCTGCACCGATAA
>DKGN01000175.1:728-7797 GCA_002453275.1 Caryophanales bacterium UBA6769 | reverse complement strand
CCTGGGATGGGAGGAGACTTCGTGTTCGCATGGCCAACAGCGGAAATTAATTTTACCGATCCGATGGTTGGTATCAATGTCGTTTATGGAAATGCATTGAAAGACGCAGAAAACCCTGAAGAAGAACGGGACAAGCTACTAACTACATGGACACAAGACAGCTCGCCGTATAAAGCGGCATCAAAGCATCTTATCGATGATGTCATCGATCCGCGTGACACACGTAAATATTTATGTGCTGCATTAGAGTATGCGTGCACACAGAATGGTGCGAAGAGTGAACGTCAGCTTGCCAATTGGCCGACAGGGTTTTAACTTATGATTATTAATTTCTGTAACTAGGTATTCAAGATGCATTAAACAGGAGTGATTTTAGTGAGTTGGCAACCGGAAATCGATGAGTTACGAGCAAGAGAAAAAGAAGCTTCTAAAATGGGTGGAAAAGAAAATGTGGAAAGACATCGCTCAAGAGGGAAATTACCTGTAAGGGAAAGAATCCATCGTCTCCTTGATGAAGATACGTTTCACGAAACAGGAGCCATTGCAGGCAAAGCAACTTATGAAGACGGTGAGAGAAAAGAGTTCACACCCGCTAACTTTCTATTAGGAACAGGAAGGATAAATGATAGAAAAGTAGTGATCGGTGCAGATGACTTTACTGTCCGCGGTGGGGCTGCCGACGGTTCCGTAATGGGAAAGCAAATCTACTCAGAAAAAATGGCTCATGACCTGCAGCTACCAATGATCAGACTTGTAGATGGTACAGGTGGTGGGGGCAGTGTGACTTTTCTTGATACAGAAGGGCATACTTACATTCCCGTTAATCCAGCATGGGATTACGTTGTAAAAAACATGGGACTCGTTCCTGTTGTCGGAGCTTGTCTCGGTTCAGTAGCAGGGCTTGGCGCGGCACGAGTTGCAGCTTCACATTTTTCGGTAATGGTTGAAGGTACTTCTGAATTATTTATTGCTGGCCCGCTTATTGTTAACTATGGTATGGGACAAAATTTAACAAAAGAGGAGCTCGGTGGTGCTCAAGTCCATCGTTCAAGCGGTGCAATTGATAATGTCGTTAAGTCGGAAGATGAAGCATTTGAGCATATCCGTAAGTTTTTATCTTATCTTCCAAGCAACGTTTATGAGCTACCTCCAGTAATAAAAACAGAAGATTCTCGTGATCGGAGAGAAGAAAAGCTAATTTCAGCTATTCCAAAAAACCGCCGACATCCATATAAAATTCGTCCACTTTTAGAACTGATATTTGACGTTGATTCCATTTTTGAAATGGGTCGATATTTTGGGGGCGGCACAGTAACAGGATTTGCAAGGCTTGACGGGCATCCTGTCGGGTTTTTAGCAAACGATCCTTTTATAGGAGGTGGGGGTCTCACAGTAGAAAGTAGTGAAAAAATTGAACGGTTCGTTGATTTGTGTGAAACATTCAATCTACCAATTGTGAATTTCGTTGATCAGCCGGGTATGGTCATTGGCCTTGATTCTGAAAAACGAGGTACAATCCGAAAAGGTGTTCGTGCTATTTCGGCTATCTATCAGGCAGAAGTTCCGATGATTGAAATTATCTTACGCAGAGTTTTCGGTGTAGGTGGCGCAGGGATGTCTAACGGACACGGCTTGAACTTACGTTACGCTTGGCCTTCTGGTGATTGGGGTTCGATACCGATGGAAGGTGGAATTCAAGTTGCTTATCGACGTGAATTAGCAGCAAGTGAAAACCCACAACAATTGTTGGAAGAACTGTCTGCTCGTCTAGAAGGCGTTCGTTCACCATTTCGTACGGCAGAAGTTTTTGGTGTAGAAGAAATTATCGATCCGCGTGATACGAGACCACTCCTTTGTGAATGGATTGATGATGCTTATAGATTATTACCACAAAATTTAGGCCCGTCTACACATACGATGCGTCCATAGTGTATTAGTAGCATAACAATCTAGAAATTCAAATGTTGATTCAGGATTTTCCAGCATTTCATAATCTTTCGATGTAAAGCTCCGTTAAGGAATAAAGCTATAATAAGTTTTTTACAATTCTAATAGATACAAAAATTTATAAGTTTTATAAAAAAGCTTTAGACGAAATGAAAGTGTTGGAGGGGTATGAGCGATGGTTTACAAAAAAGGTTTTATAAGAGTGTTTATGCTGCTAGTCTTCTCGATTTTGGTTGTTGTCGGGTGTTCGTCACAATCAAATCATAAATCAACAAAAGAATCAGGTAACAATACCCCGGAAGAAGGTGGGGAACTAGTATTTGCCTACGAAACGGATGTTAGTAATTATGATCCAATCGATGGGAGCTCAGGTGCGGATCATGCTTTATTGTGGCCAGTTTTTGACACGTTAATCAAATTCACCCCGGAACTTGAAGCGGAAGCAGGTTTAGCACAATCGTGGGAATTCTCTGATGACCACACGCTAGTACTTGACTTAAGGGATGGTGTCACATTTCATGATGGAACAGTCTTTGACGCTGAAGCGGTAAAGTTCAATCTTGACCGAGTTAATTCGGAAGAGTCAAATGTATCTGACTTAGAAAATATCAAAAGCGTAGAAGTGGTTGACTCACTAACTGTCAAACTTCACTTAAAAGAGGCAGATTCTTCAATATTGTTAGCGCTATCAGACCGTGGTGGAATGATGGTTTCGCCTACTGCTTTAGAAGCAGGTGAAGAGTTTTCTCAAAATCCAGTCGGGGCTGGTCCGTATAAAATGGTAAAACGAGTGCCAAATGGAGAAATCAATTTTGAAGCGTATGAAGAATATTGGGATGTCGATAAGTCTAAACTCGATAAAATAACGGTTAAAATCATTTCGGATGAAAACACCCGAATTAACGCGTTAAAATCTGGCGAAGTCGATGTTGCGTATAACATTTCACCTAGTAATCTTGCAAGCTTAGAAAATGATCCAAGCATTAAGCTTGAACAGAAAAACAGTCTCGCATTTAGGATGATTTATCTCAATGCACAGATGGAGCCGTTCGATAATAAAGAGGTTAGACAAGCTATCCAACACGGAATTAACCGCGAAGAATTAATTGAAGCGGTGAACTTTGGAAACGGTGAACCAGCTTATCAACCGTTTCTAAAAGAATATTGGGCTTCAGATTCCAATTTAACGATTGATTATGATCCCGAAAAATCAAAAAGAATTTTACAAGATGCGGGGGTAAATAATGTAAGTTTTTCTATGATTCATCATTCAAATGCATTAGAAAGTAAATTAGCTGAAGCGATAAAAAGTCAGCTAGAAAAAGTTGGCATTGAAGTGAACCTTCAACCGATGGAACTAACAGCTGCCTCTGGAAGCTATTTCGGCGAAAAGAAAGCACCTGCTCTTTTATCACAGTGGACAGGTCGACCAGATCCACAGATGACAGTAGATTACTTATTTTCTGAAGATAGTTTCTTTAATACAGGTGGTGCTGGTAGTCCAGAAATCGAATCACTTATTTCTGAAGCAGGAAAAGTATATGACCAAAAAGATCGGATTGAACTATATAAGGAGATTAGTCAGAAGGCGCTGTTGGAGGAAGCGATAGCAATTCCAATTTTCTTCTTCCCACAAGTCATTGCGTCAACTGAAAGAGTTCACGGTGATGAGATGAACTTACTCGGTAAGCCAATACTTTCAAACATGTGGATAGAACAATAATTTTTTCGGACACAAGTCCAAGATATAAAAGGGGGATTTCCCGCAATGTTTAAAACAACAAAAAACACATTCCGCTGGCTGTTATTCATAGCGTTAGCAATAGCGGTTGTAGGGTGCTCTTCCGACACGAATGAAACAGCGAGTGGCGGGGAAGAAGATGGTGAACCAGTTCAAGGTGGGGAAGTAGTAATTGGCTATGAAACAGATGTAAGTAACTACGATCCGATTAAAGGAAACTCTGGTGGGGACCATGTTTCATTATGGCCAGTATTTGATACGCTAATTAAATTCACACCTGAGCTTGAAGAGGAAGCTGGGTTAGCGGAATCATGGGAGTTTGAAGATGACACGACACTTATCCTTACATTAAGAGAGGGCCTAACGTTCCATGACGGTACTCCAGTTGACGCTGAAGCAGTTAAGTTTAACTTGGAACGTGTCAATTCAGAGGATTCTAATGTATCAGACTTGCAATCGATTGAAAGTGTTGAAGCGACAGATGAAATTACGGTAACGATTAAATTGTCAAAGCCAGATTCATCGATTGTACTTGCATTATCAGATCGTGGTGGGATGATGGTTTCCCCAACGGCAATTAAGGAAGCAGGAGAAGACTTTTCTCAAAATCCTGTCGGAGCAGGTCCATTTAAAATGGTGAAGCATGTTCCGAACGGAGAAATCGTGCTAGAAGCATTTGAGGATTATTGGCAGGAAGGACAACCGCACCTCGATCGGATGATAATTAAAATTATGCAAGATGAAAATACACGAATTAATGCATTGAAGTCTGGCGAAATCGATTTTGCCGATAATATTAAACCAGGTAACGTTCAGAGTCTAGAAAATGATGCGAATATTGTTTTAAAAGAAAGAACATCTGTTCAATCACGTATTATATTCCTTAATACAGCGATGGAACCTACAGATAATAAAGCAGTTAGACAAGCGATGATGTATGGAGTGGATCGTGAAAACATTATTCAAGCGATTAACTTTGGGAGCGGTGAGCCAGCTTATCAACCATTTCCACTCGAATATTGGGCAGCAGATGAAAATATGAAAATAGAGCACGATCCTGAGAAAGCGAAGAAAATTTTGCAAGATGCTAGGCTTGACGATGTGACGATCACACTTAATCATTATTCAACAGCATATGAACAAAGGCTTGCCGAAGCAATTAAAAGTCAACTAGGTGAAATTGGAATAAATGTTAATTTAAAAGCGATGGAATTAACCGCTGCTGTTTCAAATTATTTTGACGAAAAAGAATCCCAAGCCTTGCTAGCAAGTTGGACTGGTCGCCCAGATCCACAAATGACGATTAATAACTTGTTTGGTGAAAAAAGCTTTTATAATGTTGGGCATCATTCGACAGATGAGTTAAGTGAACTTATTTCTGATGCAGCAAGCGAGTATGAACAAGATGGGCGTGAGGGTCTATATAGCGAGATTAGTAAAGAAGGTATTTTAGAGGAAGCGATTTATATTCCGCTTTTTTTTGAATCACGTACTGCAGCAATGAATCAATCTATCAAAGGTTTTGAGCCGAATTTATTAGGAAAATCACTTTACTCAACAATCTGGAAAAAGCAGTAATGCATTGAAAGCGTTTACCTATTCAGGTTAATGGAAAGGAGAGGGCTTTATGTTCCTAAAATTTTTAGCGCGTCGTTTGATCTATGTCGTTCCGATGCTACTCATTACAACCCTCATCGTATTTTCCTTTATCCTTTTAATTCCAGGTGATCCTGCACTAGCATTGCTTGGTGAAAATGCAACCGCTGAAAAGGTGGCTCAATTGCGTCAACAATTGGGTCTTGATCAACCGATAATTATTCAATATTTTGATTGGTTGAAAAATGCAATTCAAGGGGATTTAGGGAGATCGATATTTACAGGGCAGTATGTCCATGAAGCAGTATTTAGTCGTTTAGCGGTAACATTCCAACTCGTTATTGTTGCTATGTTTATTGCAGTTATTGGAGGGATGTTCTTTGCCATTACATCCGTATTTTTTCCAAATAGTTTAATGGACTATATTGCTCGATTTTTTGGAACATTAGGGACTGCAATCCCAAACTTTTGGCTTGCGATGGTGCTCGTTTTATTTTTCAGTTTGAAGCTTGGTTGGGTTCCTGCAACGGGTTTCATAAGCATTACTGAAAACCCTATCGCTTTTCTGAAAGGGATTATCTTACCTGCCTTTTCTTTAGGAATGGTGGGAATTGCGCAAATAACAAGGCATCTCCGTTCCTCATTAATGGAAATTATGGATGCTGATTATGTAAGGACAGCCTATTCAAAAGGGGTTACACGCTGGCACGCGATCTTTAAGCATGGTTTGCAAAATGCCATGTTGCCTGTCGTAACGACCATTGGGATTTTATTTGGAAATTTATTAGGAGCGACCGTTGTAATTGAAACTATTTTTGCAATCCCTGGGATGGGTCAGCTCGCAGTCAATTCCATTTTGCAGCGCGATTTCACAATGCTACAAGGTGTTGTTTTAGTCATGATTGTATTAGTCATTTTGATTAATTTTATTACCGATATTGTGTATGCCATTTTGGATCCACGAATTGAGTATTAGAAAGGGGCGACAGATATGGGCTTACAAACAATATTTAAGCGATTAATGTCAGAACGACTTGCATTTTTCAGTTTTTTATTTTTAACGATTTTAGTCGTGATTGCACTATTCGCTCCTTATCTTGTGCCCCACGATCCAGTCGAGCAGGATTTAACGAAAGTTATGGTCGCTCCAAGTGTTGAACATTGGTTAGGGACCGATGAACTTGGGCGAGATATTTTCAGCAGACTGCTTATGGGCACAAGAGCAGCAATTCAAGCCGGATTAATTGCGATTATTATTCCGCTATTTATAGGTGTACCGATGGGGATTTTATCTGGATATTTAGGTGGTCTCGTCGATGACATTTTCATGCGAATCGTTGATGGAATATTATCAATTCCTGCAATTTTGTTAGCACTAGGCATTACGGGAGCTTTAGGAATTAGCTTATGGAATGCGATGATTGCGATCGGTATTATTTTTACGCCGCAATTTGCACGTTTAGCTAGGGGTCAAACACTACAAGTTCGTTCAGAGCCTTATGTGGAAGCATCGAAGATCTCTGGAGCGGGAGCTTGGTGGATCATGTTAAAACATATCATACCTAATATTGCACCACCGATTGTCGTTCAAGCTTCATTCAATTTAAGCTATGCCATCCTGATTGAAGCTTCATTAAGCTTCCTAGGGCTCGGTGCACAATCACCGCAAATCAGTTGGGGAAATATGATTCAACAAGCGTACAGCATGATTAATATGAATGCATCGATGATTATGTATCCTGGATTCGCCATTGTTCTAACGGTACTTGCCGGAAACTTTCTCGG
>DKGN01000175.1:0-637 GCA_002453275.1 Caryophanales bacterium UBA6769 | reverse complement strand
GGAAACTTTCTCGGGGATGGTCTCCGAGTGGCGCTTGATCCGAAATATAAAAATGTGTAGCAGGGAGGGATGAACGTGAGTTCAGATACACCATTACTAGAAGTTAAAAATTTAAAAACGTATATCCCAACTTCAGAAGGTGAAATTCAGCCTGTGAATGATATTTCATTCTCTATCAAAAAAGGAGAAATCGTTGCTTTAGTTGGTGAATCAGGAAGTGGTAAAAGTGTGTCTTCCCTATCAATCATGGGCCTGAATGATCCAGCTATTCGCTATCGTTCTGAAAGCTCGATTCAATTTGAAGGCACAGACTTACTAAAGTTAAAGGAAAAAGAGATGCGTGAAATTCGTGGCAATGACATCGCAATGATCTTCCAAGACCCGATGTTTTCTCTTAATCCTGTTCATCCGATTGGTAGACAAATTTCGGAATCGATTATTTTGCATAAAGGCATAAAATACAAGGAAGCAGAAAAGATTGCACTTGATTTATTACAAAAAGTTGGCATCCCAGACGCTGAACGGCGGATGAAGGATTACCCACATCAGCTTTCTGGTGGGATGAGGCAAAGGATTATGATCGCCATTGCGTTAGCGTGTAATCCGAAATTATTGATTGCGGATGAACCAACAACTG
>DKGN01000011.1 GCA_002453275.1 Caryophanales bacterium UBA6769 | reverse complement strand
ATGCTCGTCCAAAATAGCAGTTTCAAGGTGAGTCGCCGGCAAACCCATAAATCCTTTTGCTAACCGTTCTGAACCTTCGATAACTGGAATGTTTAATTTGCCAGCGATTTCTAGCATTTCTTTGTAGGAATATCCTTTAAACAAATGCTGAGGTGTTCCCTCGCCTTCTTTTAATTCAGCAATTAAACTGCTAAACCCGTTGCCAGACTCCGTCTGACCAAACCCTGCAGTAACAAAATCGAAACCGAATCTTTTTGCTACTTGATGATGATAATCGGGCAAAGGTTGCATATGAACTTTTTTCAACGTGTTGAGATGATCATCTTCCGTTGGTTTTGCTTTCATCAACCATGGGATCATGACGTCGAGTAATGTTGCATGGGTTGCCCCACTTTTTTGAATACGTTTCCAAAAGTCGTTCGGACTGAATTTGTCCCAAAGGGCGACCATCGCACCGGTGTAAAGTGCACGTGCAACTAAAGAGAATGCCCCACCAACATGGTACATTGGTAAGTCGTTATAGATGACATCCTCTTGATTACAAAAGGCTCTTCCAATATATGTGTAAGCATGAATCCATCGGTATGATTGGACAACTCCTTTTGCAGGACCCGTCGTTCCTGATGTATAAATAATATTTGCGACATCGTAGTAATGAAGTTGAACATTAGGATTTGCAAAAGTGCCTGTAACAGACTGTGAAAATGGAATTGCTGGAAAACGATTATCAAGTTGGAAACTTGTAGCCCTTTGTGTAAAATCATGATCTGCCTTTTCTGGTTGATGAACAATGACTGGAACAACTGGTATGCTATCAGCAACCTCATTGATAATCGGAACTAATTGCTGTTCGACAATTATTTTTTTAGGCTGCGTATCTTGTAGCTGATAAGCTAGCAATCTACCTCTGTAATTAAAGTTAATCGGACAATAAACGGCACCAGCTTTCCAAATGCCAAGCATAGCGATGATCGTTATCTTCGGATTTTTTAAAAAGAGTGAAATTCTATCACCCTTTTGAATCCCTTGCGAAATTAAATAGTTAGCGAATGCATTTGCCAATGCGTTTAATTGATGATAGGTGTATGTTCGGTTTTCTTCACCATAAAAGATGGCTGGGCGATCTCCGCTTACATTTGCCCAATGCTCTAGTTTTTTTACAATTAACTCTTCATCTGAATTAAAACCAAGTAATCCGAAATCCGTAATATCGCATACCCCCTAGCCTGATTTGACAACGTTTTCTTCATACAGTAAACAAGCCGTATAGCTTTCTGGTGATGTTTGCACTAGGTTCGGTTCGGTTTGTTTACATTGTTCCATTGCCATTGGACAACGTGTATGGAAGCGACAGCCTTTCGGAGGGTTCGCTGGGCTTGGCAAATCGCCTTGCAATAGAATCCGCTCCCTATCCCGCTGTTTAGGATCTGGCTGTGGAACAGCAGATAATAGTGCTTGCGTATAAGGGTGACGAGGATTTGTAAAAAGCTCATCTTTATCTGCAATTTCCATAATCTGCCCTAAATACATGACTGCTACTTTATCGCTAATGGGCTTAACCGCTTGAATTCCATGAGCGATAAAAAGATATGCAAGACCCATGTCCGCTTGAATTTCTTTTAATAAATTTAAGATTTGCGCTTGAATGGATACATCTAACGCCGACACAGGCTCATCACAGACGATAAGTTTCGGCTGCAAAGCTAATGCTCTAGCAATTCCGAGTCTTTGTCTTTGACCACCGGAAAATTCTGATGGATAACGAGTTCCATGATAAGATGTGAGTCCGACTCTTTCCAACAACTCATCGACTCTTTTTCGACGTTCTTTTTTCGTTCCGACCTTATGAAGAACGAGCGGTTCCGCAATAATATCTGCTACGGTCATTCTTGGATTCAAGGATGAGTAAGGATCTTGAAAGATCATCTGAAGATTTTTGCCTAATGCCTTTTTTTGTTTATTTTTATTTAATTTCTTACCTTCAAAATAAATATCTCCTTCAGTTGGATCCGAAAGACCGACAATCATTCTACCTGTCGTAGACTTTCCACAGCCCGATTCGCCTACTAGCCCAATCGTTTGGCCAGGATAAATATCAAGATTTATCCCATCGACCGCTTTGACAAATTGATCTTTTTTTCCGAATAATCCACTACCAATAGGAAAGTATTTTTTGACTCCTTTAAGAGAAACGAGTGGTTGCGGCATTTTGTAATGTTCCCCCTTCCTTCGTGAGTGGATTCCAACAGGAGACTTCGTTTCCAGACGAATGCTTCTCCAAAGTCGGTTGAAGTTCACTACACTTTTCTGTCGCATATTCACAACGTGTGACGAAATGACACCCTTCCGGTAAGTTCAATGGATTTGGAACGACACCTGGAATTGCGTCTAATGTTTCTTTAGTTGGACCGTGTAAGGCTGGAATGCTATCCATTAATCCTTTCGTATACGGATGAAGGGGATTTGCAAAAATTTCTTCGACTGTTCCAGACTCAACGATTCTCCCACAGTACATGACAAGGACGCGATCAGCTGTTTCCGCGACAACTCCTAAGTCATGGGTAATTAATAAAATTGATATATCAAGCTCTTCGCGTAAATCTTTTAATAAATTTAAAATCTGGGCTTGAATTGTTACGTCTAACGCAGTTGTTGGTTCATCCGCAATCAATAATTTCGGATTACACGCTAACGCAATGGCGATCATAATCCTTTGCCTCATCCCACCAGAAAGCTGATGTGGGTAATCCTTCA
>DKGN01000203.1 GCA_002453275.1 Caryophanales bacterium UBA6769 | reverse complement strand
CAAGTTATTTGTATCAAGGTGAAGGACTTCCTTCATCTCACCAAGATTCAACACGACACTATCTTTTGTCGGCTCCGCTCCCCCTGTAACACTAGATCCACCCCCATAAGGAACGACAGGAATGCCCTTATCATTTAGGAAAGCGAGTACGTGCGACACTTCCTCTGTAGTCGTTGGGCTTATGACACAGAGAGGCTCTGTGGACTCATTACCAAATGAGCGCTTTACGAGTTTGAGTGGCCACGTATCATTAGCAAATGCTTTGCGTTTTTCTCGCTCTTCGCTCACCCGATCGTTACTAAGCAATTGTTTGAGTTCATGTAGAACTGCTGTTTTGTTCATTTCTTTAGTCCTTTCCCGTTAATTTGGATTTGTACGGTTGTTAGGCTTTTTACCGCGTGTGAAAATAAAGCGCATTAGGGCTAAACCATTTTTCATCGTCGGATAGCGGAACGGCAGGTCAAATAAGTTTGTTTGCTTTAAAATGCTTTTGCGATGTGAAAATAAATCAAAGCTTGAACGTCCATGATAGGCGCCAATGCCACTGTCGCCGACACCGCCGAATGGCAGATGTGGTGTTGCAATATGGTAGATCGTATCGTTAATACAACCGCCACCAAATGAAATGGATCGCAATACTTCGTCTTGAGTTGCTTTATCGTTAGAAAATAAGTAAAGAGCAAGTGGCTTCGCTTGGGTTTTTACTTGAGTAATTGCATCTTCTATTGATGAAAAGGTTAGAATTGGTAAGATAGGTCCAAAAATTTCTTCTTGCATGACAGGACTTTCCCATGACACATGATCAAGCAAGGTCGGTTCAATCGATCGCTTTTCTCTGTTGCTTCGTCCACCAGCAACGACCGATTCACCTTCGATTAATTGAAGTAAGCGGTCGAAATGCCGTTCATTCACAATACTTGGCCAGTTGCCATTTGCAAGCGGATCATCAGAATAAAGCTTTGTGATGTTCGTTTTTAATTCATCGACAAATTTTTCTTTTACGCTTTCATGGACGTATAAGTAGTCAGGTGCGATACACGTCTGTCCGGCATTTAAGCATTTTCCCCAGACGACCCGTTTGGCTGTCAGTGAGATATCGGCTGTTTCATCGACAATGCAAGGGCTTTTTCCTCCGAGTTCAAGTGTGACAGGTGTGAGATGCTTTGCTGCTTGTTGCATGACACTTCGGCCAATTTGTGTACTGCCAGTGAAAAAGATGTAGTCGAACTTTTCTTCAAGCAATGCTTTACTCGTCTCGGCATCACCTTCGATAACAGCGACGTATTCTTCAGGGAACATGTCAGCAAGCATGTCATGAAGGACACCTGATACAGTTGGGACAAGCTCTGAAGGTTTTACAATTGCACAGTTACCCGCAGCAATCGCTCCGATCAATGGTCCAAATGTTAAGTACATCGGATAGTTCCACGGTGAAA
This sequence comes from Caryophanales bacterium UBA6769, assembly GCA_002453275.1. GTDB lineage: Bacteria > Bacillota > Bacilli > Bacillales > UBA6769 > Pueribacillus. Next base: position 12,446 of record DKGN01000203.1, on the reverse strand, counting down.
TAATGAGAACGACGCCATATGGCTCTGAATAAATACGACTTTTTGCACCGAAGAGTGTAAATGGGGTTGGGACACGTTTCGGACGTGCCCATGACTTTAAGCGTCGCTTCACATGACGAATTTCTTCTAAAATCATTCCAAATTCAGCTAAAAATGCTTCAAATGCTGATTTATTTAAATCTTTTTTTAACGCATCAAGCATCGCTTGCTCATGCTTGAGTAATCCATTTTCGAGAATATCTAATTGTTTTAACCGGAAGTTGATGTCTTTTGTTTTTCCAGAGTCAAAAAAGCGATGTTGATTTTCTTTAATGTGTGTTATGTTTTCCATATTTCTCTCATCCCTTTTTCGCAATTTTGCCAATACCATTTATATTCTTTATTTTAGTAGAATATCCTGCATATAGAAAATCATTTGTTTTTTTGGAAAGTGTATGACTTTTCAATTCGTGATTTATCACCTATGCTATAGGTAATTCAATAGAATGCATGAACGACTATGGGGGTGCCCGAAAAACTGGGCTGAGAGAGAAGTAGGTTAACTTTTCAACCCTTCGAACCTGAACTGGATTATACCAGCGGAGGGAAGTAGCGGTTTGTCATTTTAGAAGTTTGTATGTAAGCTTCTGACTTCCCAACTAGGTTCGCGTAATGTGACCTAGTTTTTTTGATCAGGTCTGCATTGTATTGGGGATTATTTTCAGGGAGGAATGTCAGATGAATTTGGATAAGCAAGTTGTACTCGTAACAGGAGGAAGTCGTGGACTTGGTGCGGCGATAGTGAAAGCTTTTGCTAATCAAGGGGCGAATGTCGTCGTTAACTATCATTCTGGCCAAGATAAAGCAGAAGCTCTAGTGAGTAAAATTGGTATGCAAGCGGTAGCGATTAAAGCAGATGTGCGTGACAAGACAGAAGTCGCAGCAATGTTCGCTGAAGCAAAGGCGCATTTCGGAGCGGCAATCACAACAATCGTTAACAATGCGCTTGTGAATTTCTCATTCGATCCAGTAAAACGGAAAGACGCGAGTGCCATCGGTTGGGAGGATTATTTAGAGCAACTGGAAGGCAGTGTACAAGCGTCAATGAATACACTTCAAGCAGGCTTAGAAGCAATGAAAGAGCAAAACTTTGGCCGTATCATCAATATCGGGACAAACCTTGTCCAGCATCCGGTCGTTCCTTATCATGACTATACGACAAGCAAGGCGGCTTTAATTGGGTTTACGAGAAATATGGCGAATGAGCTTGGTGTTGAAGGAATTACTGTGAATATGGTGTCAGGCGGTCTCCTAAAAGTAACCGATGCGAGCAAAGCGACAACGGATGAGGTCTTTGACATTATTGAAAATTCTACACCACTACGTAAGGTGACAGCGCCTGAAGATGTTGCAGATGCAGTCCTCTTCTTCGCTTCCCCTTGGTCAAGAGCGGTAACAGGGCAAAACTTAATCGTCGATGGTGGGCTTGTAATGAGGTAACGGTAAGCAGGTTGGATCGAAAGAGCGCGGAATTATCCCGCTCTTTTTTTTCATAATGTTTCCTAAAATTTAATAATAATATAACGAAAAGGAAATCCTCTTTTTTTGTCGAATAAGTTCGATAAAACGTTATGAGAAAGGATGGATGATTGACCAGATGGTTGAAACGAAACAGAAGGTCGAGCTAAGTGAAAAAGAGTTACTTTCAATGGATGCTAGTACACTAGCAAAAAAGATTGCCAATCAAGAAGTGACTTCAACGTATGCGACAAATGTGTTTATTTCTCATTTGAAGAAAGTGAATCATGAGTTAAATTGCCTTGTCGAGGATCGCTTTGAACTTGCACGACAAGAAGCAGCAAAGGCAGATGCTATCATCGAAAAGCACGGAGTCGGCGGGAAAAAGTTACTCGGTGTTCCGATAAGCATGAAAGAATCGTTCGATGTTAATGGGATGAAGACGACAGGTGGGCTCATTCGAAGAAGACATGCTGTTCGTAGTCATGATGCGGATGTTGTCTCGGCGTTAAAGGCGGAAGGGGCGATAATTTTAGGTAAAACAAATACACCTGCTCTTTGCTTCTGCCAGGAAACAGATAATAAATTGTACGGAAGAACGAATAACCCTTGGGACGTAACGAGGACGACAGGTGGCTCAAGCGGTGGTGAAGGTGCTGTAATTGCCGTTGGTGGTGCAGCTGCAGGAATCGGGTCAGACATCGGTGGTTCTATTCGATTTCCGAGTCATTTCAACGGTGTCGTTGGCTTCAAATCGGGAAATGGCCAAGTCTCTCAAGAAGGGAGCTTCCCACATATGGTCATTCCGCTTCAAGAGCGCATGCTCGGAATTGGTCCGATGACGAAATCGGTATGCGATGCGAAAATGATTTATAATATTATCGCAAAACAACAACCAGAAGCGAAAAAATTCTCAGACTTTGAAATCATCACGTTACCAAAAACAAACTATCCCTTATCAATAGAAACGGAAAAGATGCTAGACATGATTTATGCTCAACTACAAGAAAATGTTGAAACTAGAAAAGGCGTGCCACCTTTTTTTGCTGAAAGTGCATTGCTATGGCAAGAAATGATGTCAATTGATGGCGGTGAGGGTATTGCAGAAATTACTTTCGGTACGAAGAAAAGAAAGGAACTTGGCGCATATTTAAAAGAAGCAATCACAGGACAGTCTGATACTCATCGTTATTTATCATGGGCATTAATAGGGGCAAATTTATTTAGACCATCAGAGAAAAGAATTGACGAAATCAATGAATTTATCAAAAGCGGTGATGAACAGCTTCATGACTATTTGGAAGAGCGAATTCTCGTTTTTCCTGTTTATCATACAGGTGCACTGCGTCATGGTGAAGTGTATAAGGAGATTTTTTCAATCCGAAAGACATACAAGAAATACTTGCCATATATTGCTTATGCAAATGTATGGGGACTACCGTCACTAACAATTCCCATACAAAGGAATGAACATCATTTGCCAATTGGCATTCAACTTATGAGTAAGAATGGCAATGAAGATGCCTTATTTCAGTTAGGTGAAATTCTCGAAAAACAAAACGACGGTTATGTCCGTTGCACAACTTATGATTAAACTAATTTCTAAGCGGTTGTCTCGGCAGAGACATTTTCATTCAACTGTGTCATGAGCGAATCAAATGATCAAAACTAGGGAACGGGTGTAACTGCCCGTTCTTTTTTATTGAAAAAACTTTTTATAAATAAATGAACGGAATTGGCTTAGTTTTCGTCTTACAATTAGAACGGAAGGAAAGGGGGCGTATCTTCAGTTGACCGAACAGGAAGAGAAAAAACAAGTGAAGCAAGCAAAGCAGGGAAGTGATGAAGCGTTTACGGCATTGTTCCAAGCGAATTACACTTTCCTATATAAATATTTAATAAAACTTTGCTTAAATGCTGACTTAACCGAAGACTTAATTCAAGACACAATGCTGAAGGCATACGTCCACCTGCAAGGATTTAAAGGCGATGCTAAATTCTCAACGTGGCTTATCTCGATTGCCTCTCGGTTGTATATCGATTATGAGCGGAAGCAGAAAAGTGAACGCAGACGTCTCGAAAAAGTGAAAAGTGAAGAAAAGCGGAAACTGATGTGGAGTGTAACGTCGAATGGCTATGAATGGACAGAACATCTTGATATATTGGCGAGTCTTCATCCAGACATACGGATTCCACTGCTGTTACGTCACTATTATGGGTTTACGTACTCAGAAATTGCTTCCATGTTAAATATAAAAGAAGGCACAGTAAAAAGTCGGGTCCACAACGGAGTTAAACGAATGCGAAAGGAGTGGTCGTCATGAAAAAAAGTAATGATACGGAATGGTTAGATACGTTGAAGGCAGATCTAAAAACACTTGAGGACGTTCAGAACGTGCGTGTTCCCGAACAGACTGAACTGCTCAATACGCTAAATGAATTTAAAGAAAGACGTAAAAAAGTCTTTCTACGTGAACTTGTCGCATTTTTTTTGACAGCCATCGTTATTTTTACGACATATGTTGTTATCGCATTCAAACTAACGAGCGTTTTTATCCTTGTTCATTTCGTTGCACTTTTCGTTATTCCACTGTTGCTTTTTATTGAAAGAAAGCGTCGAAAAAGCGAGGATGAGGTGTTCAGTCGTGGGATCCGATAAATTACTTACTCTCTTACTCATATCACCGATTATTCTGACACAAAGCACGTTATTATTTATTGATGCTAAGAAAAAGGGGGCAAAGGCTTGGTTTTGGGGAATATGGGGCTTGCTTCAATGTCCATTACCGAGTGTTTGCTATTACTTTTTTGTTCTTCGACCGTATCGGAAAAGATTAACCCTGGAGGAGGAAGAATAGAATGAATATTCCTTGGGAAATTATTGCACCACTTATCATTTTACAATTGATCTTGATGGTCGTGGCGCTCGTAAGTTGTATTAGAGAAGAAGAAACGAACGGACCAAAATGGGCATGGTTGCTCGTGATTATCTTTGTTAATATTTTTGGTCCAATTCTTTACTTTGTTTTAGGACGCAAACCATAAGGGGGAAATACTGTGCTTTTAACAGTTGAGCAATTAACGAAAACATTTAAACACCAGACAGCCGTCGATCAGCTGTCATTTTCTATAAAGGAAAATGAATGTGTCGCCCTAATCGGACCAAATGGTTCAGGGAAGACAACAACACTTACGATGCTTGCTGGTCTCTTAACTCCAACGGTAGGAAAGATCTCTTTCCTAGGAAAGCCGTCGATTAATAGGCAAGAACTTGGATATTTACCGCAATACCCTGCCTTTTATTCGTGGATGACAGCGCGTGAATTTTTACACTTTGCTGGTCAATTATCAAATGTTCCGAATAACGAATTGAAAATAAAAGTAGAAGAAATGCTTTCTTTTGTTGGATTAGAAATGACAAAAAACAAGCGAATTGGTGGGTTTTCGGGGGGGATGAAGCAACGGTTAGGACTTGCACAAGCATTGCTACATGAGCCGAAGCTGTTAATTTTAGATGAGCCTGTATCCGCGCTCGACCCTTCAGGCCGACGTGACGTGCTCCAGCTGATGGCACAATTAAAAAAGAGGATGGCAATATTATTTTCGACTCACGTATTGCATGACGCTGAACAAGTAAGTGATAACATCATCATGCTTAAATCTGGTGCACTGCAATGGTCGGGAACGTTGGCCGCGCTAAAAGAAACAGATAATGACCCTGTCTATATACTATCGACAGAAGAATTGCTTGGAAATTGGTTACACGATAAGCCGTACGTTGCGGGCTTTGAATTGCGTTCTCCGACAACGGCAGAAATAAGCTTACGGAAACAGAGTGATTGGAATCGGCTTTTGGAAGACTGCTTGCGAGCAAAGCTGACGATCATTCATTTCGAATTAAAGAAGCAAACGCTTGAGGATGCGTATATGGGAGTGATGAGCAGGTGAATGCTTTCGTTACATTATTACAGAAAGAATGGCTTGAAGCATGGCGTGATAAAAAACTCATTTGGTTACCGATTGTCTTCATTCTTTTAGCTGTTTCACAACCGATTAGCTTGTATTATATGCCTGAAATCTTAAATAAGGCTGGTAACTTACCAGAGGGAGCTGTCATTGAAATCCCAATTCCATCGGGTGAGGAAGTACTTTCAAGCACTCTTTCACAGTTCGGTATCATCGGAACGGCGATTATTGTATTAAGTATGATGGGCATCATTTCACATGAGCGCAATAGCGGTGTCCTCTCATTGTTAATGGCAAGACCTGTACAGCCACTTCAGTACATTGGGAGTAAATGGGTCGCACATGCCGTTATTTTAATGTTCTCATTCGGACTAGGTTACGGTCTCGCTTATTACTATACGATTGTATTGTTTCATGATGTTTCCTTTTCGCGTTTCCTCACAAGCTTTGTGGTGTACGCGATTTGGATACTATTTACGATGACCGTCACCCTTTGTGTCGGAACCGTCTTAAGGAAAACAGGTGGGATTGCCGGTGTAAGTTTGCTTCTTGCTGCGGGATTATCGCTTTTTGGCACCCTTTTCCCAAAGTTTACAACGTGGAGTCCTGCAAATGCCCAAGCAGAGGCAACTCACTTTTTATTGACAGGGAATGGGGGAGATACGTTTTACTCGATGGTGATGACGAGTAGCTTGCTAATCGTGTTGGTTTTCTGCATTGCTACCTTTTGCTTCAAACGTTTTGAAAGTTATTAATTCGGAAGTTATTCAAGGTTCTTAACTGCCATTAATTAACGAAAAAAGGAAGGTCGTATACCTTCCTTTACTGTCGTTACAGCATCACTTGTTTCATTTTATTTGTTTGTGTTCTATATACTTGATACAGGACTAAGGCAATGATCGACAAGGCAATACCTGAAATGTATGGTAAGCCGATCGAGACCGAGAAAAGCCACCCACCTAACGGTGGACCGATAATTCTTCCGAGTGAATCGAATGACGATAGGAGGCCTGTCGTACTGCCATGCCCTGTCGTTGACTTCTTTGTTAATAGCGCAGAAACTGCTGGGCGGATAACTCCATTTCCAATCCCAAAAATGGTTAGGAAAATTGCTGCTGTCGCAAAGCTATTAACGAACAAAATAAGCCAAAATCCGATTGCAGAAACGAAAATACCAATTTGAATGACGAAGCCTTCCCCAAATCTTTTTGTAAGTCTACCGACTAATCCTCCTTGAACAATTGCTCCAGCAAGACCCATAATCATAAAAATATAGCCGAGCTTCACTGTGCCAAGACCTGCTTTTTGCGCTGCGAAATAAGCAAATGTCGCTTCCAATCCAGCTAAAGAGAGCGAAACAAACAATTGCAAGAAATATAAAATCGAAATAGGACTACTGAAAACTTGGCGTAACGACTTTTTCTCGGCTTTAGTCTGGTCGTCTCTTTCAGACAACGATTCCTTTAAGATAATGACAACGAGAAAAACAGTTATCAAGGATGAAAAACCTGCGACGTAGAATGGCATACTTAAGCTTGTTTTTGAAAAAATACCTCCGATTGCAGGCCCGAGGATAAAGCCTAATCCGACAGCGGCGCCGATTATGCCCATGCCTTTTCCACGATCTTCTTCTGACGTAATATCAGCTACATAAGCCATAACAGTAGGCATATTTGCGGAAGATAGAAAACCTCCGATAATTCTCGCTACAAAAAGCATCCATAGCTCTGTCGATAGTGCCATTAAGAAAAATGAAAGCGCAAGGCCTGCAATCCCAATTATCATCACAGGCTTGCGCCCAATGCGATCTGAAATTCGGCCCCACATCGGGGCGAAGAGTAACTGCATGACAGAATATACGGCCATGAGAAGCCCAAGTTGTGTCGGTGAAGCTCCAATTTCTTCTGCATAAAAAGGAAGGACTGGAATTATAATTCCAAAGCCGACCATGACGAGGAACATGACTAAAAATAAGACAGGTAAGGCTCTTTTTGCGTGCATCTTACTTCACTCCAGTATGCGCTAATTTATCGATTGTTTCGGTTAAAAATGTAATTTCTGCTTTAAGCATTTTTTGTTTATGTTGAAAGGCAATGTTGACACCATTTTTGTCATGAGATGGCAGACGTTTCAAATGTTTATACTTTTCCTGTAACTCGGCTTGTTTCTTTTTTAGTAAATCAATCGTCTGGTCAATCGGGAGATGATCTAGAAACATAAAGCCAATTTCACTAATATAGGAGACCGTTTCAGCAGATGCTAAGTTTTGTAATAATAATTGTTGAAAATAAGCAGTTCCTTTTTCGTTGATTGAGTATACTTTTCGCGGTGGGCGATTACCAGTATGTTCAATTGTCACATCGATGTAATCCTCTTTACTCAATCTATCTAACAAAGAATACGCCGTTGCTTTATTCATATTCGTTATAAATTTCAAGTTTTTTTCAATAAAATCATGAATTTGATAACCGTGTTGGCTTTGCGTCATTAACAGCCCTAAAAGAAGCAAATGCCGATAATTCATTACGAGATACCTCCCAAATGTTATATCATATGTAAATCAACACTCAAAGTATAATTAGTTTAGTTTTGATTAGTCAAGCTTTGACTATTATAAAAAAAATTGTTGACACTTGTTAATTATATGTGTTATTATTACTATTTTGACAAAGTTACGCGTCTATGTTATAATTGGAAATGTTGACACGTGGAGGTGTATTCTTTGTTTCAAGTTGGCGATAAAGTCTTTTATCCAATGCACGGTGCTGGGGTTGTAAAAGCCATTGAAAAAAGAGAGATTCAAGGAAAAGAACAAAAGTATTACGTGATTAATATTCCAATCAGTAAAATGGATGTGATGATTCCAAGAGACAACGTCGGAAAATTGGACATCCGTTCTGCAGTTGCTGAAGATAAACTAAAAGGTATTTTACGTTCTGATTATGAAGGCGACGGTAAAGTAAAAAAAACATGGTCACAGCGACATAGCTCAAATTTAGAGAAAATTAAAACAGGAGAAATTCAAGCTACTTTTGAAGTTATTCGCGATCTTATTGAGTTAAGCAAAGAAAAGGCGTTGAATGCTACCGAAAGGGACTTGCTTAACAATGCGCGTCGACTTTTAATTAGTGAATTAACGATCGTTAAAGATATAACGGAAAGTCAGGCTTCTGACTTACTTGAAAAATCTTCATAATATAATTTATTTACGACTGGCTAGTCATAGGATAGCCAGTTTTTTTGTCTTTTTAACGTATTGGATCAGCTTGTCTGTTGTTTTTTCAAGTTACTAAGATTAAAGTGTATGCAAACGATAATTTTTAGTAAGGAGTTATTCAATGAATGTAAGTAAAGAACAGTTACGAAGCCGAATAGCTGTTGCCGCTAAACGAGAGCCAGCTGATCTTGTTATAAAGAATGGAAAAGTTATTGATGTGTTTAATTGTGAGATTTATGAGGCTGACCTTGCGATTAAAGATGGGGTTTTTGTTGGGATTGGTGCATATGATGGACGAGAAGTTCTTGATGCAGAGGGGCGCTTTATTTGTCCAAGTTTTATTGATGGGCACGTACATATCGAGTCTTCAATGGTCCGTCCCTCCGAGTTTGTTAAAGTTGTTTTACCTCATGGTGTGACGACAATTGTTACAGATCCACATGAAATAGCGAATGTATCTGGTTCAGAAGGGATTCAATTTATGCTTGATGACTCCGAAGACCTTCCATTAGATGCGCTCTTCATGATTCCGTCGTGTGTTCCGACAACTCCCTTTGAAAATACTGGTGCAGCACTGCACGCTGAGAAATTGGCTCCGTTTTATGAACATGAACGAGTTCTCGGTTTAGGTGAAGTCATGAATTTTCCTGCTGTTTTTAATGGGGATGAGGGAATGCTTGATAAACTAACGGGCGCAATCACAGCTAATAAAGTAATTGATGGACATGCTGCTGGTATTGATGCGAACGGGATTAATGTTTATTCGACAGCTTATATTCGTACTGATCACGAATGCAATACAGCAGAGGAAGCACTTGAGCGGCTTCGTCGTGGGATGTATGTCATGATTCGGGAAGGTACTGCATCAAAAGATTTGAAAGAGCTTATAACCGTTGTAAATGATAAAAATTCACGAAGATTTTTGTTTGTAACGGACGATAAACATTTAGATGAGTTAGTGGAGGAGGGTAGCATCGACCATAATGTTCGCTTAGCAATTAAGCTTGGTTTGGATCCGTTATTATCGATTCAAATGGCTACGTTGAATGCTGCAGAATGTTTTCGGCTTAAAAATAAAGGTGCAATTGCTCCGGGATATGAAGCGGACTTTCTCCTTTTAGACAATCTTGAAGACGTATCGATTTCTGAAGTTTACAAGGCCGGTCAGCTTGTCGCTAAAGATGGAGTTTGCCTACCTTTTCACGTCAATGAAATAGAGAAGCCGCATAAAGTGATTAACAGTATGAAGTTAAACGACCTAGGAGAAGATGCTCTGCAAATTAAGTTAAATGAAGGTCAGAAAGCGAATATTATTGAGATTATACCAAATCAAATTGTGACGAAGCATGTAGTTGAGAATGTTGTTGTAAAAGATAGATCCTTTCAACCATCGATTGAAAATGATCAATTAAAGCTATGTGTAATTGAGCGCCATAACGAAACTGGAAATATCGGTCATGCGATTGTAAAAGGACTTGGAATAACCGATGGTGCAATTGTCTCAACGGTTGCCCATGATTCCCACAACCTCGTTGTTGCTGGCACAAATGACGAGGATATGTTCACTGCGATAGATGCCATTCGTAAGGTAGGTGGAGGAAAGGCTGTTGTAAAGTCTGGTCACGTGTTAGCTACAATTCCATTGGAATTGTCTGGTTTGATGTCAACAAAAGATGCAAATGATGTTATTCATGAGCTTGAGAATATTAATGAAGCATTGAAAAAGATTGGCTTTCAAGAACAATTCAATCCTTTTTCAACATTATCCTTTTTATCTTTACCTGTAATTCCACATTTAAAGTTAACGGATATGGGTTTATTTGATGTTAACACGTTTAAACTAATCTCAATAGGTCAATAGGTAAATGTTTTAAAAAAGGTCTACGTATTAAATTAAAGTAGAGGAGACGATACTTCATGTTAAGCGACCGATTAGCAAATGCATTAAATAAACAAATGAATAAAGAATTTTTTGCTGCTCACTCTTATATGGCGATGGCTGCCTATTGTGAACACGATAGTTATAGTGGATTTGCACATTTTTACGTGGAGCAGGCAGAAGAGGAAAGATTCCATGGGATGAAAATTTATAACTATTTGAATGATCGTGGTGTTCAAGCGAAATTTTCTTCAATTGAAGAGCCTAAAATTAATTTTGCATCTGTTCTTGATACGTTCGAAAATGCATTAGAACAGGAAAAGAATGTGACAAAAAGTATTTATGACTTAACGGACTTAGCTTGGGATGAAAAAGAGCATGCTACAATCTCCTTTTTGAAGTGGTTTTTAGACGAGCAAGTTGAAGAAGAGTCGTCCTTTGAAACGCATATTGATTATTTAAAACGAATTGGAAACGATAAAAACTCTCTCTACATGTATGAAAAGGAACTTGAAAAGCGCACATTTACTCCTGACGGGGATTGAGGAAAAAGTTAATAATTTTATAAAATACAGACAAGGTCACTAAATGTGGCTTTGTTTTTTTGTTGTTTTTGACAAGTAAGCAAATATGTATACTTGTTTACCATCCGTAAACGACATGTTTTCAATTATGTTTACAAGTATACAAACACGAACACATTAAGTTATATCAGAGTGTTTACAATTTAGATATAAAGTATACAAAAAGAAAACAATATGAAAAATTTGTAAACATTTGATTTTGCATTGCTGAATAACGGAATCTAGTATATTGTTATATAAAATGGTAGTTATCATTTTTTACCATAATTTCTATTAGAAGGGTATGATTACGTGAGTAAAAATAGAATCGCAGCAATTGATGTTGGTAACGATTCAGTTAAAGCAATTTTTGGAAAATCAGATTTTGAGTTAAATATACCGAATGTTATCGCTATAGATACAGAGGATCGTCCGGTTATCGGTATTGAAGAACTTGACTTGAAGGATCCGTTAGAAGGATTACATATTAAAATTCACTCCCCTGCCCTCAAAGAAAATAATGTGATTTACCGGGTTGGTAATTTAGCAACAAAAAGTAGTAATGCAACCGAATTAGACCCAGGAAGTAGCAAATCTGAAGAGGATCAAACACTTGTCATGTTATTTACAACACTAGCATTAGATGCGGTTCGAGATGAGAATGCTAAAATTTTCACGAAAACAAATGACGTTATTGATGCTTCTTATACACTTGGAACAGGATTACCATTAAGGGAAGTAAAAGAAGGAAAAGATGTCGGCTATCGCTCGCAATTGCTCGGCTCCGTTCATCAGGTTGAGTTTTTAGTTACGCCGAAATACCAAGGTTTGAAAGTAAACATTAAATTTGATGAAGTGAAGGTTTATCCTGAGGGCTTTGCTGCTTACATTAATTTAGTGATGGACAATAACTTGAATATCATTAATCGTGATTTAGTTGATAAACGAATTATTATTCAGGATATTGGTGGCCTATCAACAGATGTGGCTGTGATTAAAGATCGAAATGTCGATGACGACAAAGCACAAGGCTTCAATATAGGGGTTGCAGAGTCACTCGAAGAAATTCGCGAAGAAATTAGAACGAAACATGGCATTGAATTGGATAGCCGTCGAGATGTTGTTGATATTATCACTCGCAAGCAAGACCGCAATCACATCATGGTAAGAGGTAGTCGAACGAGTGTACATGATATTGTTGACCGAACGTTATTAGAATTGGCGAAGAAGCAGTATCGTCATTTACGTAACATGTGGCAAAGAAATTCGCAAACTGAGATTTGCTATTTTGTCGGCGGAGGCGCTATCGTATTAAAGGATTATT
>DKGN01000204.1 GCA_002453275.1 Caryophanales bacterium UBA6769 | reverse complement strand
TCCACCTGGAGGCACTTCTTCTGCGTGTTGATGGATGAATACGACTGTCCCTTCAAGCTCATCTTTCATTGCGTTCAGTGCTTTTGCAAGCCCAAGTAATTGTGCTGTATGTCCGTCATGCCCACACGCATGCATGACACCTGGCACCTCGGAGCGATATGGAACATCACGCTCCTCTTGGATTGGAAGTGCATCAAAGTCTGCGCGTAGGGCAATCGTTTTACCCGGCTTTCCCCCTGTCAGTTTGGCAACGACACCCCGTCCTCCGACACCCGTTCGGACGTCATGGCCGAGCTTCGTGTGATAGGCCGCAATATATTTCGGTGTTTCCACCTCTTCAAAGGAAAGCTCTGGATGTTGGTGGAAGTACCGACGAAGCTGTACGATTTCTTCATAATTCTCTTCTAGTAAAGCAAACAGCTTATCCATTCAAAAACCCCTTTCTTCCCACAACTCACTCTTCTGTTATTTTAGCACGTAACCCGATATAATAGGACTTAATTGTTTTTAGACTGAGAGGCGTAGGTGACCTTCCATGCTCCATAATGACATCACAAAAGAGACCGTTCTCCAACTTGAAACACAATTTAAATCCCTTCTTGATGGAAGTGACAAAGCCAACAGACAGTTGTTTGAACAAGGCTATCAATTGTATCGGGATGGGAATATTTATAATACAAAAGTCGAGGATAACAAATTATCCGCAACCGTGTTCGATGAACATCAAGTTGCGGTTCGTCTTGACTTGCTTTATTTGCAACATAGTCATTGTAGTGAGCATCCGGGGCTTGCTGCGCTATGTGAGCATAACATCGCTGCGTTCCTGTACGTGTATTCAAGCTTTGCGTCGGTCGGTGATTTCATTGATGCTTGGAAAGGAACGACGCAAAAACGAAAGGTGAACCGCAAAAAACAGGAAGTACAGTTACCAACGTTACCGAAAGCACACTTCCCTGAACCTTCCATTGCTCAATGGCTCGAATCGTTTGAAGAAATTTATGAAACGTTTTTAAAACGGACGGATCGAAACATGGCTGGGATCGACCTTTATCTTAAACATCGCATGATGCCTGAGCAAATCGGAAATCGTTATTTTAACATGCTTCTCAATGCAAAGCCGAATGACATTCAGCTGCAACGGGTCTATACCGTACTCGCTGGTGTCGTGACGATTGACAAAGTGAACCGTTATTCGACGCACCATCTCGATGATGACAAGGCGATTCCATCGTTACAAGAGCTCGTTGCTTTACTTGAACAAACAATCGTTCCGATGCGTAATGCTCCCTTAACGGAAAAACAGCGCACACTTGTCGAGGATAGCATCCCTCACTTCGATGTGTTGTTACATGTAACGCCTAAGCTACAACCTGTGAGTATGCTGTTGTATCGCGTCATTTGGAGTACGCTTTTGTTCAATAAAGATTGGATTATCGCTCAAGACAAAGAGCTTGCAGAGCGTCTTGATTCATTGCAGGATGCTGGGACGAAACAGTCACCATTTGGTCTGTCACTGCTCATCGCGCGGATGCATTTTGCTTTTTTACTTGCTCGTGATGATGAGGCGATTGCCTTTGCGAATCAGTTGTCTGTGACATATGTCGATCAGTTTATGTATATGGTCGAAGCGACCCACGAATATAAGCAGAAAGATAGACTGCTTACATGGCTCAATTATACGAAACATCGCCTCCTTCCGTCTCTTCAACAAGAGGGACATTACCGGTGGAAGCGAATGATGACAGATTCATTGCTTTATTATTATGAAATTTATTCGGATTATGTAGATTCAGATACTGTCTATGTCGAAGCGCTACAAGACATGCTTCCATATAGCTTCTACACGTTTAATGAGTACTTACTTGATCACGAAGATTATGAACGATGGGCGGAACTTCAATTAATCGTCGGCTTCCAACCGGAGATGCATAGTCGACAATTGTTACGGAAAATTGAGTTGACAAATCGGAATTGGCTACTGCCCCTTTATCACCAAGCCGTTCAACGAGCAATCGCAGAAAAAAACAGGCAAGCGTATAAACTTGCGGTTCGTCGCTTACGCAAATTACGAACGCATTATCGCCAATTAAAAAAGGTGAACAAATGGGAACAATACATTGCATTTATTATTAAAAAACATCGCCGCTTACGGGCATTTCAAGATGAACTTCAGAAAGGAAAGCTAGTCTAATGATGAAAACAGCGCAAATGACCCTTCATTCGCTCCGAACGGATGACGAGCGGTTCTTCCTCTCCGTGAGACAAGATAATGGTACGGTGCTTCCATTTAATAAGTGGGCACCGCTCGTTTTTGCATGGCATGAGGAGACATTTTTTGGTACAGCACTTGAACAATCAGACTATGATGGAATGCGCGGTGTTATGCTTTCTGCATGGACGGCGCTTGATTTTTTTGCTCGGGAGCCTTTTTCATCACTTGCTAATCTGTCGTTTAGTGAGGATACGAAAACACATATACAAACAGCCCAGCACGTTTTTCAAGCGCTTGCCGATGGTGACTTTAAGCCTGATTTTACCGCGTGGAAAGCTGGCCAAATTGGCTGGAAGCTCGCCTCCCAGTCACATGCACTTGCAAATCAATGGCTCACATCCGCTCTGAATGAGTTACGGTCTAAAGACGAGACGATTCAAGAGACTTGGACGATAATCGGCGAACAATATCCCCTTTTACATGCGAATGGCAACGAGTCTATCGTGAATGATGAACAGTTTTGGCTTGAACGGATCGGATGGAAAAAGGATCACTCTCCGTTTACAGTCGGAATTCGCCTTCGTGAACCTGAGGTTGATGGTGACGATTGGATCGTCGATGTGACATTACGAAGCAAGGAACATTCGCAAGAGATGTATGTCGTGAACGAGCAAGAACTTCCGAAAAAATGGCAAGCGTCGCTTCAGCGGATTGAGGAGGAGAGCCACTATTGGTTTCAGATCGATTCGTCATTAAAGAATGCGGAGGGACAACTCCGAACGTCACTACATGAAGCAGAGGCTTGGGCTTTTCTAACCGATACGAGTGTGAAGCTTGCGGAAGCCGGTACAGAAGTGCTTCTCCCACCTTGGTGGAAACAACTCCAAGCGAGCAACCCGCAATTAAAAATGCAAGTGAAATCTTCCGTCGGCCAGTCACAACAATCGTTCGTTGGCCTGAATCAGCTTATCGACTTCAACTGGAAGCTTGCAACTGGTGACCTCGAAATATCAGAGGATGAATTCCGGGAACTCGTTTCCCAAAACCGCCGTCTCATTAAAATCCGTGGGAAATGGGTCAAGCTTGACCCTCATTTTATAAAACAGATGCAATCCGTTATGAAGAAAGTGAATGCTCAAGGGTTAACCTTCTCAGATGTACTCGCAAAGGAACTGTTAGCTGAACGGGAGTCAGACACGAGCGAGGATGATCTTCATGAAGATATCCTTAGCGGCATAACGTTAGAATTGAACAAACATTTGATCAACATGATGAAGCAGCTGACACAAACGAAACAATTGCCTGCAGAGCCAACGCCAAAAGGCTTGCATGGAGAATTGCGTCCCTACCAAAAAACAGGTATGGAATGGCTGCTGTTCCTTCGTAAGTATGGTCTTGGTGCTTTGTTAGCTGATGACATGGGCCTCGGAAAAACGATTCAAACGATCGCCTATTGTCTCGCGATTCGTGAACAACGATTATCAGATAAGCCAATGCTTATCATTTGTCCAACGTCCGTCCTCGGAAACTGGCAACGGGAGTTCGAACGGTTCGCTCCTAACTTACAAGTGACTCTGCATTACGGACCGAATCGAGCGACGAGTGAAACACTGACAAAATCGATTGATGATGTCGATGTCGTCATTACGTCGTACAATTTAGCCCATATCGATGAAGCTGCACTTACGTCTGTTACGTGGCAAGTCGTCTGCCTCGATGAAGCACAAAATATTAAAAATGCGTACACGAAGCAAGCAAAGGCTGTTAAACAATTGCAAGCAGAACACCGCATCGCCTTAACGGGAACACCTATCGAAAACCGCCTAACCGAGCTTTGGTCCATATTCGAGTTTTTAAACCCTGGTTATTTCGGAAGCTTACATCGCTTCCGCCAACGTTACGTGCTTCCGATTGAGCGAGAGGAAGATGCCGAAAAAATGAAAGCTGTCCAGCAGCTCATTCGACCATTTTTCATGCGGCGTTCTAAGCTTGATCGTGACATTGAGTTAAATTTACCCGACAAGCTAGAGCAAAAGGAATATTGTCCGCTCACTGCTGAACAGGCATCCTTATATGAACAAATTATTGAAGATACCTTTCGTGACATTGAGCGTCGAAGTGGCATCGAGCGACGTGGCTATATTTTATCCATGCTCACAAAGCTGAAACAAATTTGCAACCACCCTGCCCTCTTTATAAAGGATGGGGATGAGACACGTTTCGTTGAACGTTCACACAAAAGTGAAAAGCTCGTCGAGCTCGTGACGCAAATTCGCGAGCAAAACGAAAGCTGTCTCATTTTCACGCAATACATTGCGATGGGGAACATGCTTGCGAAACATTTAAAGAAAACGTTAGGTGATCGTGTTTCGTTTTTACACGGAAGCTTCAGCAAAACCGAACGTGATCAACTAGTCGAACGATTTCAAGCTGGTGAAGAACACGTGTTAATTCTTTCATTAAAAGCAGGCGGAACAGGCTTGAACTTAACAGCGGCGAATCATGTCATTCATTACGACCGATGGTGGAACCCAGCCGTTGAAAACCAAGCGACGGACCGTGCTCACCGGATCGGACAAAAACAGTTCGTCCACGTCCATAAACTTATTACGACAGGAACGTTGGAAGAGAAAATTGACGATATGCTTGAACGGAAACAGTCATTAAGTGATGGCATCATTCAAAGCGAAAATTGGATAACAGAACTGCCGACAGAAGAGTTGCGTGAATTGTTCACTTTACGGCATGCGTAGGAGGAAAATGAATTGAGTAAAAAGAAATCAAAAACGAACGAAACAAAAAAACAAGAACGTCCCGACCTTTCCGATATGACAAAATCGTGGCAACAGCTCTACACCCTCATTCAGGAAAAAGTGAAGAGTTAATTAATTCACTTTCCATGCGCTATGAACAGTCGTCGTTTGCTCTCGCGAAGAGATCATTGACAACTCGACGCTACAATCGTTGTTGCAGTTTTCAGTCACGATTATTAAGATGGAGTAAATGAAGGGACAGGGGGACGGATAGATGGAAGGCTTTCATTTTAAAACAGATATACGCGTGCGCTATGCTGAAATTGATGTTCAAAATGTCGTGTTCAACTCACATTATATGACGTATCTCGATATCGGGATTAGTGATTATTACCGGCAAGGTTTGAAGCTTGACCCGCGAGAGCTATCTAGGCAAGGGATTTTCGACTTTGTTCTTGCGAAATGTACGCTTGATTTTAAGCAATCAGCAAAGTTAGATGACATTTTACATATATGGTGTCGAACGGTAAGCATAGGACGCTCTAGTATGACGACAGAATTTGTCATGACACGCGCAGGCGAAACGGATCCTATTTTATTAGCTGAATTTGTTTACGTCAGCATTAACCCAAGCACGAAAAAATCATTGCCTGTACCAGATGTTGTGCGTAATCGAATTGAAGAGTTTGAACAGCTAGCATAATTCAATATACAATAAAGAAGAAAATATGAGTTTATTGGGAGGATGGGGTAACATGGAGGGGTATCATTTTTCAACACCGCTTAAGGTTCGTTATTCAGAAATTGATGGGCAAAAAATTGTCTTCAATGCACATTATATGACGTACGTCGATATCGCAATTTCTGAATACTATAGTGAAGGTCTACAACTAGATTCGGTTTTTGAAGATGGAATCTTTGATTTTGTGCTAGCTAAGTCGACGCTTGAGTATAAGCAATCCGCACGGCTTAATGATGTACTAGACCTCTGGTGTCGTACGAAAAAAATTGGACGAACGAGCTTTGTGAATGAATTTGTCATGACGCGCCAAGGTGAAACAGAACCACTCGTCCTCGCTGAAATTATTTACGTAAGCATCGATCCGAAAACATTAAAACCGCAACCAATGCCTGACATTGTCCGTAATAGAATTGCTGAACTCGAAAAGTGGGAGTGACGAACACACTCGATTTTCGCAGGAATAAACTCCTGAAATTTGTCAGAATATAATGTTTTTCGTTCTATTACGCATTTTGTTGTAGTTCTTTCTAAGCTATTTTTCAGAAATGTAATACACTTGTTAATTTTCAGCAACACGTCCGATACGATACTCTATTATAGTAGAAGAAATACCGTATAAGGAGGCGTGCCTTATGAATGAGACTGAAAAGTCTAGTCTGAAAAATGAAACGATTGACAAATGTCTTTCTCATTTGGACATGCTCAACACGGATGTGAAAACAAAACAAATTGTATACATGTACATGGCTGAACTTTATCAACGGGCGTTTGATGAAGGAATGAGACAAGGAAAGTTAGTAAGTGAGCAAGAGGCCAATAACCAATAAAATCAATGGATAAACGACAAGTATAATCGTTGCTTGTCGTTTATCTTATTCTAGTGATTCATAATTTCCTTGTTTAAAGCTCATAATTGAAAAGATGAGTATTTCGTCGCAATTGCAAAGAATTAGCCAGATCATAGATGTAAGTCTTTGACTGTTTTATACAAACTCGTTAAAGCCCAAATATTGGGAGCAGGGCGATTTGAGTTGTACTCACTGTTCGCCTTATACTAGAGAAGTACGATCATGAAATGAAACTCGTTGTAAAACAGTTTGAAAAAACGTAGAGGTGAAAAGATGTCTGAACCAGAACCGATAATTAAGGTTGAAAATGTAACAAAAATCTTTGGGCGCAACCCAAGACAAGGATTGAAACTGTTAAACAGCGGAAAAACAAAACACCAAATTTTAGAAGAGACCGGCATGACAGTCGGTGTAAATAAAGCTTCTTTTGAAGTTTTCCAAGGTGAGATCTTTGTTATTATGGGTTTGTCTGGTAGTGGAAAATCAACACTCGTTCGCTTGTTGAATCGATTGATTGAACCGACAGACGGAAAGGTTTTTGTTGATAATACTGAAGTTGTAAAAATGAAAAATGATGAATTACGCGAAATACGTAGAAAAAAAATGAGTATGGTTTTCCAACGATTTGCTCTTTTTCCCCATCGTTCTGTCGTCGAAAATGCGGCGTATGGGCTAGAGGTCCAAGGAATGAACAAGGTAGAGCGTCTTGAAAAGGCGACAACTGCACTTGAGCTTGTTGGCCTGAAGGGTTATGAGCAAAGCTATCCATCCGAGCTTAGTGGTGGGATGCAACAACGTGTCGGATTAGCGCGAGCACTCGCTAATGATCCGGACGTGCTGTTAATGGACGAAGCCTTTTCGGCGCTGGACCCCCTCATTCGGAAAGACATGCAAGACGAGCTCGTCGTATTGCAAGAAAAGATGGCAAAAACGATCGTCTTCATTACTCATGATTTAGATGAAGCGCTTAAACTTGGTGATCGGATTGCTTTAATGAAGGACGGTTCCATCGTACAAATCGGGACACCCGAAGAAATTATGATGAATCCGGCAGATGATTATGTTGAGAAGTTCGTTGAAGATGTTGACTTATCAAAAGTGTTAACCGCTCAGCATGTGATGATTCGCCCGGAAACATTAGTGTACGAACGTGGTCCAAGAGTTGCTCTTCAAGTAATGAAAGCCCAAGGGGTATCAAGCCTCTACTTAATTGATAAACGAAATAAATTAGTCGGTGCCGTTACTGCACAGGCCGCTTCTGATGCAGCTAAAAACAATCAATCTCTAGAAGAGGTCATGATGCGTGATTTGCCTACGGTTTCACCGGATACACTTATTAGTGACATGTACGACAAAATGTCCAATCACCCATTACCACTTCCTGTCATAGACGAGGATAATCGCCTTCGTGGCATTGTTGTTAACGGAAGTGTTATTGCGGCCCTCGCAGGTGACGATAAAGTACTGAATGGAAATGGAAATGAGGTGGATCAAGTTGACTGAATGGTTACAGTTACCAAAGGTCCCTCTCGCTAGCTGGACTGAAAGCTTTGTTGACTTTTTAAAAGCTTATTTCTCAGGTTTGTTTAAATTTATTTCAAATATGATTGGAAGCTTTATTGATTTACTAATTACAATTATGACGAGTGTACCATCAATCGTCCTTATTTTAATTTTAGCTGGGATTGCATGGTATACGAGCCGCTGGACGATTGGTGTATTTACCATTGTCGGCCTCCTATTCATCGAAAACCTTGGCTATTGGGATGGAACCATTCAAACACTTGCTCTCGTCTTAACATCAATGGCCATTTCATTTGTAATTGGGGTACCACTCGGGATTTGGATGTCACAAAATGATAAACTTCGAAACGTATTCACTCCTGTTCTCGACTTTATGCAGACGATGCCTGCATTCGTTTATTTAATTCCTGCGATTCTATTCTTTGGAATTGGAATGGTACCAGGTGTCATTGCATCTGTTATATTTGCTACCCCGCCGACGATTCGTCTGACAAACCTTGGAATCAGACAAGTGCCCGAAGATTTAGTCGAAGCATCAGATTCCTTCGGAGCAACGACGAGTCAGAAGCTTTTTAGAATACAATTACCGCTCGCTACACCGACCATTATGGCTGGCGTGAACCAAAGTATTATGCTTGCACTCTCGATGGTCGTCATTGCATCACTCGTTGGAGCACCAGGCTTAGGTGCTGACGTGTATCGTGCAGTATCACAAATTAAAGTTGGTGTTGGTTTTGAAGCCGGTCTCGCAATCGTTATCTTAGCGATTATTCTAGACCGAGTTTCTCAAAATATAGGTAAAACCAAATAATTTAAAATTTAAGGGGAGGATATTTCTTGTTAAGAATTAAAAAATCATGGTTAGCATTAATTGCTGTACTTAGCTTATCACTCGTACTCGCTGCATGTGGTGGCGATGATACAGATGAAAAAGCAACTGAAGGAAATGACGGCGGAACAAGTGTCGAGCTCGGTCAAAAGGATTTAACTATTCCATATGTTGCTTGGGCTAGAGAGGCAATTAGTACACATATTTTAGCTGCTTTGCTCGAAGATGTTGGCTACAATGTCGAGGTGAGCCAAGTAGAAGCTGGACCAATGTGGGCAAGTGTTGCTGACGGTTCTGCTGACCTGCATACATCTGCATGGCTTCCAGCCACTCACGCAGAGTATTGGGATCAATACGAAGGTGATATCGTCAAGGTAAATGAAGTCATTGATAAAGCACCACTCGCTCTCGCTGTACCTGAGTATGTCGAAGATATCAACACAATGGAAGATTTGAAAGACAACGCTGATTTCGGTGATTCTGTTGATTGGAAAGTTACTGGTATTGATGCAGGTGCTGGTATTATGGCCAACACGAAAACTGCGCTTGAAGAGTACGGCTTAGACAAATGGACACTGACAGAAAGTTCAGAGTCAGCTATGTTAACAGAGCTCAAGAATGCTTATGATAACGAAGAGCCAATTATTGTTCCACTTTGGAAACCACACTGGGTATTCGGTGTGTATGATATGAAAATGCTAGAGGATCCAAAAGAAATCTACGGCGGTGAAGGTGACCAAATTTATACAGTCGCTCGCGCTGACCTTGAAAAGGATGCACCAGCAGCATATAAAGTATTGGAGCAGTATGACGAGACTTATGAAATGCTAGAAGAATTAATGCCTAAAGTTTGGGACGAAGATCAAGATGTTGCCGAAGTAGCAAGAGAATTCTTGGATAACAATCCAGATCTTGTTGAAAAATGGACAGCAGGCGTTAAATAAATTAACCATTAAAAACTCTGCCTTACATGGGCAGAGTTTTTTGTTTTTGGCTATAGAGAAAACAACAACCCTTTTCCTTTAATCATAGGAGAAGGGTTGTTTTATTTGGACCGGATCATTAAGCAAGCACAATCGCTCCTGTCTCATCGAGTTGTGCGGTAATATGACTCCGTTCCTTTACAAATCGGTAGATTCGCTTTCCAATTTGAAGGACTGTGTCTTCTTTTGCATGATTGATTATAATTTTCTCACCTTTAGGGACAATTAACATCGTTTCAACGCCAAATCCAGAGCCGACTTCGTTTAGTTTGATCCCTTTTTTTGCATAGATTGACCCTCCGCGAACGAAACCGTTTGTGACGAAGGTTCCTTCGGCATGGAACGTTGAATTGTATGCCCCACGTCCAGTCAAGTAAATATCCCCGTTACAAAACACTTCACTTTGCTGGACTGAGCCGAGTGTTGCTCTTCCGATTGGTTCTAACCGGCGCTCATAGTAACGATGCAACGTGTCTAATTTATCTTCTATTAAAACAAAAACCATTTCATCCTTTAATACTCGTCCATCTACCATAACGAAGGTGCCGTATAACAATTGAACGATTTCATTAATGTTTAAAACGTCATTTTCGCCCTTATCATGCATGAGTGCAAAGTATTCTTTCACTTGTGATTGAAGAGTAGGGAACTTTTGGTTTAATAACACGCGAACAACCGTTGCGATATCACTCCCAGTTTGACCACTTCTCCGATTAGCTATCGTAAGCTGTAACAACGATTGATGAAATCGTTTGATTGCGCTTAATAATTCGCCTGTCTTTTCTCTAATATTCAACTCGTTTTCGTTCACTTTTCCAACTGTTACGTTACTTCGGATAACATTTTGTTTGACAACGAGCTCGGTGCCCGCTCCGACTGTTGCTCCGTGCAAGCTTTGGAGGACGAGAATCCGTTCGTCCGTTTCAACACTCATCGTTTCTTCAACATTTCCTGAAATTTCAATGTCCCCAACAAAGGACAAGTTACCACTTTTGATATCCACATCACCGGTATGCACGAGCTTTTCAATGATATCGATTTGAACGATCGGGGAGCGATCGATAACCCGAATTGTTCCTGTCTCCACTGCGAGAAGCTTGTCTTCTTCTCGTGTAATGCCTTTCCCTTTGACCGTTACTTCTATAACTGGGTTCGGTTGAATTGGTTGGTTATCAACAGTAGTTCCTTGCTCTCCTTCAACAGGAGCTTGGATGTGGCCGATTGTTTGTCCTGCTTCTACGACAGGAATGGTTCTTATTTCACGGAAATCAACCGTTCCGTCTTCTAATACTTTCGGTTTGCTCTCTGAGATTTCATGCTGAACGAAAAATTCAACATATCCGTGCTGACCAGGAACAGGTGGCTTCCCTTTTGCAATGACAACCTCACACGTTTCATGACGCTTCAGCGCTTCTTTAACCTGTTGCTCATCAACGCCATACGTGATGTTCCGTTTTTTTAATTCATTAAAAATATCCTGTTCTGAAAAGGATTGATATGGCTTTTTTACGGTTTTGGACCTCAGTTCAAGCATTGTACTTGCACGATCATCCATCGCCAACGATTTCTCAATATAACCTGGCATTAGTTGTAACGTTGCTTCTAGCTTCTCTTTATCTAAAATAATTTCGAAAAATCCGTTTTCTTTTGTAATAACTTTACTTTGAATTTCGACTATGTCATCTCGGTTAATTTCGGTTGCTTCACTGATTTCATTTCCGTTTACTTTAACGATTAATTCTTCGCTCGGAATAAGGACAGGACGATCTTCATCTGTTGCGGCATGCCGAACTTCCATATTTACAATTTGAATCGTTCCCGCTTCTACAGGCTGTCCTTCTGAAGATTCCTCTGATGATAAGACATCCTCCTCTACAGTCGGAGATTTAAGTGTTGCCCTTACAATCGCGGGCTTCACAAGTAAGCCAAATAAGCGGTCCTCCGCTTCTTCAATGACTTCTATTGTGACAAAGTCGAGCCCCACTTGTAACTCTTTAAGCGCATTTTCTGTTGCTTCCTGTATATTTCTCCCTTTTGCCTCTACGCTTTTCACTATCATCGACCTCTTCAACTAGTTAATTTCTTTACAGTCTCTTTCATTTTATCTTTTTCGACAAAAATTGTCACATTCCTGCTAAGTAATAATAAAAACGAAGGAAAACAGTTTGCCTCCTTCGTTTTAAACTTTACTTTACTTTTGCAGATTCAGTTTACCGTCCTCATTTAAATCAAACGGATGATTGCCATTAATGCCATCATCGTTGAGACTATCTTCATCGACACGGTCGATCATGCTTTCATCCATCTCATCGTCCATTTTCATGTCGTCCGCTTCATTTACGTTATTTTCCTCCATTTCCTCTCGATTTGTCTCAGGATTGTCCATCGTATCGTTACATCCAAAAAGAAGCATAACGCTTGCGAGCATGTACAAGCTCATTCGTAATGAACGAATCATCATAAAAAACCTCCTTCTTAGGGTTTGTTGCGTTTAGCTTTCCCAAGAAAAAGGTTTTCATCTCTGTTTTATTTTGCCTGATCTCCTATAGCAAACATAATCTCTGTTTCACAAACGAGCTCACCATCAACGGTAGCGACGCCTTTCCCTTTACCAATTGAGCCTCTTAGACGTAAAATTTCAACTTCAAGTTTCAATTGGTCTCCTGGCTTTACTTGCTTTTTAAATCGGCATTTATCAATACCTGCGAAAAGAGCAAGGCGACCTTCATTTTCTTTTTTCTTGAGCATTGCAACGCCGCCAACTTGGGCAAGTGCCTCTACGATAAGCACGCCTGGCATGACAGGATAATCAGGAAAGTGTCCGTTAAAAAATTCTTCATTTGCTGTGACATTTTTGATTCCGATTGCTTTCTTTCCTTCTTCAAGTTCAAGGATTCGATCGACGAGTAAAAAAGGATAACGGTGTGGTAATATAGCTTTTATTTCATTTATATCAAGCATTTGTAACTTCCTTTCATCAATCTCCGACGACAATGTCGACGATATGTTGCCACGTGCTTTTTTTGAGAACGTCTAATGCCTTCCCATCGCCCAAGACTCCATAGCCGATCATAGCTCCGACGATGAGAGAGAGAATAAGTAAAGCAAGGACGATAAGTAACCGTAACCAAATTGGAATGAGTCGAACTCTTGCCTTTTTACGGTTTTGTCGTTTTGACGATTGCTCGTCATTTGTGTGCTGTTTTTGTGTGGAAGCATCCATGTCGATTCTCCAATTTTTGTGCTTGTTTCTTAACGAATTCGGTTGACAAGCCCCATCATTTCATCAGAAATCGTGAGAGAGCGTGCACCTAATTGGAAATGACGTTGCATTTCAATCATGCTCGTCATTTCTGTCGCCATGTCAACGTTTGACATTTCAAGCGCTCCCTGTGCCACGACATCAACATTATTTATTGTTTGTAATACGTCTGCAAGTGCAATTCCCGCTTCATTTGGACCAGCAAATCGATTGTTTCCAACGGCTTGTAAGTATTGCGGATTATGCACGTTTGCGAGCAACAATTGACCAACATTTATCGTCGCATCGTTTTGCAATGTGACTTCAACGCTACCGTTACTTGCGATTGTGACATTTTTGTAATTCGCTGGAATTTCAAGCGGACCATTCGTTCCAAGTACATGAGCTCCGTCACCTGTCACGATGTTCAAGTAGCCTGGTCTGGATTCCGTTAAGTAAAAAGCACCATCGCGCGTATATTCTGTTTCTCCGTTATGTAAAACTTGAAAGAAGTACGCTGGTTCAGTGAGAGCTACGTCGAGCATTCTTTCCGTCTGCTTAATCGTTCCTTGCTCAAGACGTAACGTTGTACCAGCAACGGATGCCCCAGTGCCAGAACGGATGCCCATCGGTGTTAAACGTGCAGGATGTGGGGATCGATTTGGAACGTTGTTCATTTGTTGAACGAGCAAGTCAGAAAAGGATATGTCACGTCGTTTATAACCCGTCGTATTCACATTCGCTAGGTTGTTCGCCACGTTATCAAGCTTGTGCTGTAATTGTCCAAGTGTAACGGATGCTGAAATCATAGAGCGGTTCAAGGCTTCTACCTCCTTATTTAGCCAATTCGTCCGACTTGATTGACTGCCTTATCGAGACTTTGATCATATGTTTGTAAGACTTTTTGATTCGCTTCAAACGTGCGATACGCACTTAGCATTTCAGTCATCGTCTGTTGTAAATCTACGTTCGAACGCTCAACAAAGCCTTGTTGTAGTTGGTACGTCACATTCGGGTTGCCAACAGCAGTAACCGGTTGGTCATTCTCAAGACGAAGAAGTCCATTCCCTTCTTTCACGAGGTTGTTCGCGTTTTGAATGAACATGACTTCAAGCTGCGCAATCGTTGCACCATTTTCTACGATTGTTCCGTCTTGGCGTACTTCAAATTGTTCAGATTGCAAAAAGATTTGGTTGCCATTCGTGTCTAGGACTGGCATCCCTTGACGTGTAACAAGTCGGCCTTCGTTATCACGTGTGAAATTCCCATTGCGTGTAAAGCGTTGCCCATTTTCTGTTTGCACAGCAAATAAAAGGGTGCTATTTTCGGGTAAGTTACCGTCAATAAGCGCAATGTCGGTCGAATGATTCGTCTCAAGTAAGCTCCCTTGTAAAAAGTTCGGAACCGTCTCTTGTAAGTAGACGCCTGTTGCAAGTTCATTTGTCGAGTTCTCATATGTATTCGATAAATTAGCCAACAGCATCTGTGGAAACGTTCGTAACGATGCTTGATCAGCTTTATACCCTGGTGTACTCGCATTCGTCATATTGTTCGTTAACATTTCTTGACGACGTTGCTGTGAGATCATACCTGATGCCGCCGTATACAAACCTCTAAGCATGTTGTTTCCCCCTTTATTGTCACATTAAATAAATTTACGCTTTGCGATTCTGTCTATATGCTCTAGCATTAAGCCTGTTCCGTTAGCTACACAACTCATCGGCTCTTCTGCAACGATGACAGGCACTTTCAATTCTTCAGAGAAGAGTTGTTCCATTCCGTGCAACAGGGCGCCTCCACCTGTTAAAATAACCCCACGATCGATAATATCTGCTGATAATTCTGGTGGTGTTTGCTCAAGCACTGTTTTCGCTGCTTGAATGAGGTGTGAGACCGGTTCTTCCAATGATTGTCTAACTTCCTCGGAGTTTACGGTAATCGTTCGTGGTAATCCAGATACCATATCCCGTCCACGAATCTCAATTTCCTCATCTCGAGCACCTGGAAATACTGTCGCAACGTTCACTTTAATATCTTCAGCTGTTCGTTCACCGATAAGCAATTTATATTTTTTCTTTATAAAATCGAGAATGGCTTGGTCAAATTTGTCCCCTGCCATTTTAATTGAAGTCGATGTAACGATATCACCCATTGAAAGAACAGCAACGTCTGTCGTTCCTCCACCGATATCGATTACCATGTTTCCACTCGGTTGGAAAATTTCCATACCAGCACCAATTGCGGCTACTTTTGGTTCTTCTTCGAAAAACACTTGCTTCCCGCCACTTTTTTCAGCCGCTTCTTTTATTGCTTTTTTCTCAACTGATGTAATGTTCGTTGGCACACAGATTAAAATTCTCGGTTTTGCCAAAAAACCTTTTACATTAATTTTATCTAAAAAGTGCTTTAACATCATCTCTGTAATATCAAAGTCTGCAATGACGCCTTCTTTTAACGGGCGAATGGCAACAATATTTCCTGGAGTTCGACCGATCATTCGATATGCTTCTTCTCCAACTTCAAGCGCTTTCCCTGTCGATGTATCAATAGCAACGATTGACGGTTCATCAAGAACGATCCCTCTGCCTTTGACATATACGACAACGTTGGCCGTTCCTAAGTCAATTCCGATATCTCGTGACAGCATCCTTCAATTTCCTCCCTACAAAATCACTTTACGTATCAACATCATCACGATGTATCTCCACAGTGTGTCTTTCACACAATCCACTCCTAAAGTGTTAGGAGATAAGATACTATTTATCCATTCTTACATTATAGCATAAACTTGAAGTGAGGATAGTTGGACTTTTAAAAGATTTAAAAAATATAAAATTCCGCCATTACCGATGCAGCTGTCACGTTGCATGTCAGAACGGCGGACTTTTGTCTAAATGACGAATTTTCAATTTACTTAATTGATTCTTTATCTGCTGTGCTTTCACCCTTTTTGTATTTTAGCCGGGTCGCTTCACCCCCTCGTAAATGTCTTACAGATTTGTGGTAGTCGAGGATTTCTGATACTTGGACGGCCAACTCTGGATTAATCGTTGGCAATCGTTCTGTCAAATCTTTGTGTACTGTGCTTTTTGAAACTCCAAATTCTTTGGCGATGACTCTTACGGTTTTTCTCGTCTCCACGATGTACTTTCCTATCTTGATGGTACGCTCTTTGATGTAATCGTGCACACCACTCGCCTCCCTAACTTGGATGTAAGAGATGCGAAATGAGACTACCGTGATGCTGTTCGAAGATAGTGTAGTAAAAGTCATCATCTTTGCAATGAGCTTACTTCTTCGCAGCGAACCACATTCTCACCTCTGCCCCTCAATGACCTGATTTGTAACATTTTATTATTGAACAGACGGTTATATACCAAATAGTCAAGAGGGACAAGAGTTTTTCTTTATTTTTATTTTAAATGGGAGTGTAAAATGAAGACAACAATGCCTTTTGCATTGTCGCTTCTTTTCTATAAAAAAGTTTGAAGGAATTGTTATGTTTACTTTTAAATAAAAAAAACAGCCTTGGGTAGCCAAAGCTGTTATGCGTTCGTCATTGATCTTGTTGCATCTTTTTGTTTTGCTTCGTTTTCTTCGTCACTGTCTGTTTTTACATCTTCTTGCTGTTCAGCTTCTCGCTCTTCATTTTCTGTGGCTTCCTGCTGTTCAGCTTCTCGTTTTTCGGCTTCTTTCTTTTCAGCTTCTTCCCGATCTGGGATAGAAGTTGCTGATTTACCGAAATAGTCGAGTGGATTGACTGCTACACCATCTTTGCGAATTTCAAAGTGAGCGTGGATGCCTGCATCTTTGTTAAATGAACTTTTGCCTGCTTCACCAAGGACATCACCTTGTTCCACTTTGTCGCCTTCTTTAACATTGAGATTCGCTAAGCTATGATACACGGTTGTGACGCCATTGCTATGCTTAAGCTCAACGACGTGTCCGAGCAATGCATCCTTCTCCGCTTTCGTGACTGTTCCACTTAATGATGCTGTCACATCAAATGCTTCCCCGCTTTTTAATGCATAGTTAATTCCTTGATTTTGATGGTATTTGTTATTATAAAATACGAGGGCAGATTCTTGGTCTTCAGCTGAAGCTTCTGCATCATAAAATGGTGTTTTCACTTCAACGTCCTTTGCTAGTACTGGTTCAACAAATACTTCTTGCTGCTGAGCAGTTGGAACTGCTTCTTCATCGTAATTATGCGCGGTTTCATCCCGATCGTTGTCAGCGACTTTCGTGCCCGTTTGCATCCAAAGTACAGAAGCAATGACAATAGCTGCAACTCCTAAATATAGCGCTGGATAAAACCACCGTTTGCGGAGTAGCTTTTGAAACTTTGAAGGTCCTTCTTTGTGAAGATGAGATTTTTTATCATCATTCATTATTATCACCTCAGGAACCATTCTGATCAGATTCCCGGGTTTCTATACCTTTATTGGTAAAAATTGTTACGTTTTTACTAGTTTTTTATGATTTTTCGCAAGTTTTTCATTGTTTTGCTAATTTGCTTTCAAATGATTCAACAGTCGTTACATCAATATCTTTATAAAAATATTGGACGATTTCTTCAGCATTTTTGCCTTTTTGCGCCATGCCATTTGCTCCATATTGACTCATGCCAACTCCGTGACCGTATCCTTTTGTTTGAATTTCGATTGTATTTCCGTTTCGAGCGATCGTAAAATCTGATGAATTTAATTCAAGTGCTTCCCTTACGTCACGCCCTGTAAATGTTTTGCCGCCGATTTCTACTTTTGCAATGCGATTCCCTGCTGTTCGTTCAATCACTTTGGCAATGTTTTTTTGCTGTGGAACGTCGATCGTTAGCTTTTCAGCGAACTCTTTAACAGACATTGTTTGTTTCGTCGTGAATTTTGGTGAGTTTTTATCCCATGGGCTTTCGACACTTTTTAAATAGGGCAATTCATTTTCCCAATAGTCTTCGGAGTTCTCTGTATACCCGTTACTCGTTGAAAAAAAAGAAGCCGTAATCGGTTCACCTTCATATGCTAAAATTTGTCCTTCTGTTTCCTTAACTGCTTTTATAATCCGTTCATATTTCCATTTGAAATCTTTGCCCCATAATGTACGTAGCTCGTCTTCATTGCGAAACACTTGGTGGTGAACAGTGTCTGTAACGGCAGCTCCTTCTGGTAAGCTTATTTCAGGTGGAGAAAGTAATTGTTTTACGATATACGTTCGTGCTGCCATCGCCTGTGCTTTTAATGCTTCAATTTCAAAATTTGCTGGCATTTCCGATGAGAGGACTCCAGCAACGTAACGTTCAATCGGTACCTTCTCTACTTGCTGTTCGCCTGTTCGATAAACAGGAACAATAAATTGATCTGTTTGGTCTTGGATTGTCTCGTTTTCAATTTTAGTTTCTCGTTCTGAAGTTGAAAATGGAAGGACGATAATGGAAGGTATAAATGTAACGAGCAATGTCAATAAAGAGAGATAGAGAAGAATTTTTTTCATCTGTGCTGCGCTCCCCCCCAATTTGTACCGTGCTCTTATATAGTTATGGGGATGGACGAGCTATTAGAACAAAAATAAAAACGACAGAACTGTCGTTTTTATACAAATTTAGGATTAATATTTAATAAAGGTTGTTTTTGACCGATGGATTGTTTGACCGTTGCTGGTTCTTCAACCATCCGTTCAATGTTTGCGCCAAGGGAAGCTAACTTTGTTTCTAAATCGACGTACCCGCGATCGATATGATGAAGATCAACGACGCGTGTATACCCTTCGGAAGCTAAACCTGCAATGATAAGAGCTGCACCTGCACGCAAATCTGTTGCTATCACTTCGGCTCCTTGCAAATCGGTATTCCCTTTTATGATCGCTGAACGGCCTTCGATTTTGATGTTCCCGTTCATGCGGCGAAATTCCTCGACGTGCATAAAGCGATTTTCGAAAACTGTTTCTGTAATCACGCTTGTGCCTTCTGCTTTCATGAGAAGCGACATCATCTGTGATTGCATATCAGTTGGAAAACCTGGATGGGGCATCGTTTTGATGTCAATTGGTTTGAGTTCTTCAGGACCGATAACACGTATACCATTGTCCTTCTCAATTACCGTAACACCCATTTCTTCCATTTTTGCGATAAGCGGGCGTAGATGATCCGAAATCGCTCCTTCGATAAATACATCTCCACGGGTAATCGCAGCTGCTGCCATGAACGTACCAGCTTCAATTCGATCACTAATGACAGTATGTTCTGCACCGTGTAACGCATCGACACCGTCTATGCGAATTGTTCCTGTTCCGGCTCCTCTTACATTCGCACCCATTGCATTCAGATAATTGGCTAAGCAAACGATTTCTGGTTCTTTTGCTGCATTTTCAATAATCGTCGTTCCATCCGCTAATGTTGCTGCCATCATAATATTTTCAGTAGCGCCGACGCTAGGGAAGTCAAGGTATATTTTAGCGCCTTGTAGTTTTCCATCTACAAACGCTTCAATAAAACCATTGCCGATGTTGACACTTGCGCCCATCGCTTCAAATCCCTTTAAATGTTGATCAATTGGCCGCGACCCAATTGCACAACCACCTGGTAGTGCAATTCGGGCGTGGCCGCGTCTCGCTAGGAGAGGTCCCATTATAAGAAAGGATGCGCGCATCTTCCGGACTGCTTCAAATGGTGCTTCTGTCTTTAAATCGTTTTCTGCGTTTACGGTTATTCGGTTTTTAATAAATTCAATATGACAATTCAAACTTTGTAACACTTCTTTAATTGTATATACATCAGCAAGGGTTGGCACATCATCAATTGTGCTTGAACCTTCTTTTGCTAATATTGATGCAGCTATGACCGGCAGTACAGCGTTTTTGGCTCCTTCGACTTTCACCGAGCCTTGCAGCCGACTACCACCACGGACAATGATTTTTTCCAACATATTCCCCTCCGCGTCGAGTGTAGTTTCTATATTAGTATTCAGCTGTTAAAATAGGTGTTCCAATCATTACACGAGTTGACTTGTTTTTTGCTTGATTTCTAAGCGCAATTTGAAGGTTCATTTCTTTTTGATTTGTCGTTATCGATGTGTTCCAATGCTTCGTATATGCGGAGAGTGATACAAACGACTCTTCCTCAATTCCTTCGACATAATTCGCATTAAAATGACGCATCAAGCTTTTCGCTTTTTTATTCAAAGCAATATCCATTGTATCACTGATTTTTCCAGTTATACAAGTAAAAAATGAGGGGTTTTCCAAAAATAGTTCAGATGTACGAGTCGAAAAGTGCGGAATAACGTCATTTTTTATTTTCTCGTTCCAGAATTCACCTGTTAGCTCATATGAAATGATTGTATCGTATTCAGGGCCAATTCGGTGTGTCAAAATGGTTACAGTTTCTTTACCCCAATTTAATTGTTTTGTTGCACGTTGCGTAATTGTATCTTTTTCATACGTTGGTTTTTCCCAATTGAACTCCTTCGTTTGTTTATAGAGTATGTTTACGTAAGATTTATACCCTTCAAAATGAGAAGTAAAACCTTCCTGCTCTTTTGCTTGTAAAGACCAACCGTCAACTTCGGCGCCAACATCATCTATTGCCATTGCCAGCTCGAGTAATGGAATTGAATCCTTTGCCTGTGATTCGAAGGCAATGTGAAGGCTCATGATGCTTACCAAAATGACGAACGCAACTCCCATTTTTTTCATGGAAAACAGCTCCTCTCCCTTTATTTACAGCTTGGTCAAGAAGAGCATGTTCATACATGGAAGTTATCGTCATCTTTCGACGAATTAAATAAAAAATATGTATTTAATCCAAGAAGACCATTCTAAGTAATTGATGAAAAAGCTTCCGACTAAAGAACCGATTGCAATCGTTAGTAAAATGAGGAGTGCTTTTGCTTGGGGACCGTTCGGGTTTTTCAAAAAGAGATCAATTTTAAAAGCTTGAAGTGCCCACCATGTTACGACAAGAATGATGAGTTGAATGACGATATTTACCATACCTTGAACAGCGAAGCTTTCCAATTTGGATCACTCCTTTTGGCATTATTAACAGATACAGAAAAAACACCAAGTGATTTGTTCACTTAGTGCTTCCGCTGTTATTCTGCAATATCTAACCGATTAATTGCACGTTTTAACGCCATTTCAGCACGGACAAAGTCAACTTTATCTTCTTGTGCGGAGCGAAGTCGTTCTTCCGCCCGTTCTTTTGACTTCCTCGCTCGTTCCACATCAATATTGGAAGGAAGTTCAGCTGCCTGTGCCAAAATTGTAACTTGGTCAGGTCTTACTTCAATGAAGCCACCGTGGACAGCGACTAGATTAGTCTTTCCATCATTCATTAGGCGAATTGGATTGATCGTAAGTGGAGTGACAAGCGGAATGTGGTTCGGCAAAATTCCTAGTTCGCCACCTGTTCCTTTTACACTTACCATCTCAGCTTCACCATTGTAAACAGGGCCATCCGGGGTGACAACACTCACTTTAACTTTACTCATGTGATTCCCCTCCTTGGGCTTCCATTCAAATGAAGCCATCTCCATCTATTAGCGTGTTAGCAAACGCTCGCATACGTCGTTGCTCTATCTCACTCATACTTCGAAGTACAGGATGTACAAGGGCAGACGATGCCACACGACGTGGCGCAGTTAGTCTGCCTTCCTCCATACGTTCTCTTGGAGTTGACGTTCGATTTTGTAACTTGCTCAGTTTAGATGGAGATTGCGCTTATTTTACGCTTCGACTCCCATTTCTTTTGCTTTTTCCACGACTTCTTCAATTCGACCTACGAGACGGAATGCGTCTTCAGGAAGATTGTCGTATTTACCTTCAAGAATTTCTTTAAAGCCTTTCACTGTTTCTTGAACAGGGACATACGAACCTGGTTGTCCAGTAAACTGTTCAGCAACGTGGAAGTTTTGTGATAAGAAGAATTGAATCCGGCGCGCACGTGCGACCGTTAGTTTATCTTCATCAGACAATTCGTCCATACCGAGGATGGCGATAATGTCTTGTAGTTCACGATACTTTTGCAGCGTTTGTTGCACTTGACGAGCAATTTCATAATGCTCTTCACCAACGATTTCAGGTGCGAGTGCACGTGAAGTTGATGCAAGTGGGTCAACCGCTGGGTAAATTCCTTGCTCAGAGAGACTACGCTCGAGGTTTGTCGTCGCATCTAAGTGTGCGAACGTCGTTGCAGGAGCTGGGTCAGTATAGTCATCCGCAGGTACATATACAGCTTGAATCGATGTAACCGAACCAACGTTTGTTGACGTAATTCGTTCTTGGAGCTGTCCCATCTCTGTTGCAAGTGTTGGCTGATACCCAACCGCTGATGGCATACGTCCTAATAGAGCAGATACTTCTGAACCCGCTTGAGTAAAACGGTAAATGTTGTCAATGAAAAGAAGTACGTCTTGGCCTTGCTCATCACGGAAATATTCAGCCATTGTTAGACCTGTTAGTGCTACACGTAGACGTGCACCTGGTGGTTCGTTCATTTGTCCGAACACCATTGCTGTCTTTTCGATAACACCAGAGTCCTTCATTTCAAAATATAAGTCATTTCCTTCACGTGTACGCTCACCGACACCTGCGAATACGGAAATACCACCGTGTTCTTGTGCAATGTTGTTAATGAGCTCTTGGATAAGAACCGTTTTTCCTACTCCAGCTCCACCGAAGAGACCAATTTTTCCACCTTTGATGTACGGTGCAAGTAAGTCAACGACTTTAATGCCTGTTTCTAGAATTTCAGTTGTTGTTGAAAGGTTTTCATATTTTGGTGCTTCTCTATGAATCGGGTCACGACGGACTTGTTCCGGTACCTCTTCACCAAGGTCAATATGATCACCTAAAACGTTAAAGACACGACCTAATGTTTCGTCCCCAACTGGAACAGAAATTGGTCCACCTGTATTGATGACTTCCATGCCGCGCCTTACACCGTCAGTCGATGACATCGCTACCGTACGCACAGTGTCATCTCCAAGGTGCAAAGCTACTTCAAGTGCTAAGTCGATATCGGATTCTGATTCCGTCTGTGCTTTGTATTCGACTCTTAACGCGTTGTATATTTCAGGGAGAGCGCCGCTGTCAAACTTAACGTCAACGACGGGACCCATTACTTGAACAACTCGTCCATTGCTCATCGTGTTCCCTCCTAAAAAAGAATAGTTTGCTTTTTTTATTCAAGTGCTGCGACTCCGCCGACAATTTCACTAATCTCTTGTGTAACGGCTGCCTGACGAGCTCGGTTATATGCAAGTGTATACGATTCAATGAGATCGTCCGCATTGTCTGTTGCACTTTTCATTGCTGACATTCGAGCGCCATGCTCGCTTGCTTTTGCGTCAAGTAGCGCGCCGTAGATTAAGCTTTCGGCATACTGTGGGAGCAATTCATTTAAAATCTCTTCCTCAGATGGCTCATATTCGTAAGAGCTTAAGCTTTTTTCTTGTTGCAAATCTGAAATTGGAAGAAGTTTCTTTTCAGTAACTTGCTGTGAAATCGCACTAATGAAGTGATTGTAGTACATGTAAAGCTCATCATACGTACCATCACTAAACATCTCCACTGCATTTGAGGCAATGGCTTTAATTTCAGAGAATTCAGGTTGGTCAGCTAGGCCAATAACTGATTCGACGACGGGCATGTCGCGTTTTTGGAAAAATTGCAAGCCCATTCTACCGATCGCAATAATCTCGTATTCATCTGGTGATGTATGGCGAGATTCAATTGCTTGTGAGACTGTACGCAACACGTTACTGTTGTATGCTCCAGCAAGTCCACTATCAGCTGTAATAACTAAGTAGCCTGTTTTCTTCACTTCTCTTGTTTGTAGCATTGGATGTGTTGCACTTTGACTACCTAAGGCAATGCTAGCAACAACCTCTTGAATTTTATCCATATAAACGACAAATCGTTTCGCATTAACTTCGGCACGATTCAACTTCGCAGCTGACGTCATTTCCATTGCTTTTGTAATTTGTCGCATCTTCGTTGTTGATGTAATTTTTGTTTTAATATCGCGTAATGATGCCACTTGCGCTATTCACCACCTTCACCTTTAAAAAAGGTTAATAGGATGTTTACAATTTCTCTACCGATCATGTGCGCAACGCAGAAGAAATTGATATCCTGCGATGCACAACATGTTGAAAGTTTTAAGCGTTAAACTGTTTTGCTATTATCGTTAATTTTGATCGCTTGTCACGAATGTTTTCTTAAATTCAGTGATCGCAGCATCTAATTTTTCTTCGTCTGGTAATTTACCTGTATCACGGATTGTGTCCATAAGGTCTTTATGGTTATGCTCAATCCATGTATAGTAATCTTCTTCAAAACGACCGATATCCTGGACAGGAATGTCGTCTAGGAATCCTTTCGTTAATGCATATAAGATGACTACTTGTTTTTCAACGGCGAGTGGACTGTGCAAGCCTTGCTTCAATACTTCAACCGTACGTTCACCACGGTTCAATCTCGCTTGTGTTGCTTTATCAAGGTCTGATCCGAACTGAGCAAACGCTTCTAGCTCACGATATGAAGCTAAGTCCAAACGGAGTGTTCCAGCTACTTTTTTCATTGCGCTAATTTGTGCTGAACCACCAACACGGGATACAGATAGACCCGCATCAACAGCTGGACGTACACCTGAGAAAAAGAGATCAGACTGCAAGAATATTTGTCCGTCTGTAATGGAAATTACGTTCGTCGGAATGTATGCAGAAACGTCACCGGCTTGTGTTTCAATAAATGGTAGTGCTGTAAGTGATCCGCCACCAAGTTCATCACTTAGTTTTGCAGAACGCTCAAGTAGACGTGAATGCAAGTAGAAGACGTCACCTGGATATGCTTCACGACCTGGAGGACGACGAAGCAATAGAGATAGCTCACGATAAGCGGAAGCTTGTTTTGTTAAGTCATCATAAACGACTAAGACATGCTTGCCGTTAAACATGAATTCTTCACCCATTGAAACGCCTGTATACGGTGCTAAGTAAAGAAGTGGTGCTGGCTGAGAAGCTGTCGCAGAAACGACAATCGTATAATCAAGCGCACCATGTTGACGCAATGTTTCTACAACACTACGTACGGTTGATTCCTTTTGTCCAATCGCTACGTAAATACAGATCATGTCCTGGTCTTTCTGGTTAATGATCGTGTCAATCGCAATTGATGTTTTACCTGTCTGTCTGTCACCAATAATAAGCTCACGCTGTCCACGACCAATCGGAATGAGAGCGTCGATTGCTTTTTGACCTGTTTGAAGTGGTTCATGAACAGATTTACGATCCATGACTCCTGGTGCAGCACTTTCAATTGGACGAGATTTTGATGTTTCAATTGGTCCTTGTCCATCGATTGGTTGCCCGAGTGGATTGACGACACGACCAATGAGTTCATCACCGACAGGAACTTCCATAATTCTTCCTGTCCGCTTTACTTCATCACCTTCACGAATGTCTGTATATGGTCCAAGGATAATAATCCCAACGTTGTTTTCCTCTAAGTTTTGGGCCATGCCCATGACACCGTTTGAAAATTCAACGAGCTCTCCTGCCATGACATTGTCAAGGCCATGCACACGAGCGATACCGTCACCAACTACGATAACTGTACCGACTTCGCTTACTTCAATATCACTTTCATAGTTTTCAATTTGCTGTTTAATAAGCGAACTAATTTCTTCAGCATTGATGCTCATGAATTATTCACCCCTATCATCTAGTGTGGTACGAAACCTCTATTTCAAGCAATATTATGCTTGTTTTACAGTTAATTCACGTTTCATGCTTTCGAGTCTTCCACTAATACTACCATCGAAAATTTGGTTGCCTACTCGAATGCGTAAACCGCCAATTAAGTCTGGATTGATTTTATTTTGTATGCGTAAGCTTTGCTTTCCGACTTTTTCAGCAATGAGTGTTGAGATCGTTTGTTGCTGTTCGTCTGTTAACGGTTTTACGGAATAGATGACCGCTTCAGCAACACGTTGCTCTTCCATTGCTAATGCTATAAATTGTTCAATCATTTCAGCAATGCTGTCGCCACGCTTCCGATCAATCATGAGGAAGAGCGTGTTTATAACTTGACTTGAAACTTTGTTCGTCAAATTTTCATTTAATAATGTTTTTTTCTGCTCAGCTGTAATTTTCGGATGCGCAAAAAAATCACGTACTTCATTACTTTTAAACAACGTTTGAATCGCTTCGACTTCTTGTTCCACTTCCGCGAGTGCGCCCGCATCCTGGACAAGGTCGAACAACGCAACAGCGTATCGTTTTGCTACGATTTCATTTCCCATACTCATTGTTGTTCGCCTACTTCTTTCAAGTAATCATTGATTAGGTCTTCTTGCGCCTTTTCATCAAGTTCTTTTTCAATGACCTTCGAAGCAATCATAACGGAAAGGGATGCCACCTGTTCTTGAAGGGAATTAATTGCTGCTTCTTTTTCTCTTTCAATTTCGGATACGGCTTCTCTTTTAATCCGTTCAGCTTCTTCTTTTGCAAGCGAAACGATTTCTTTTCCTTGATTTTCACCAAGTTTTTTTGCGTTTTCAATCATCGATTGTGATTCTTCACGAGTTTTCTTTAATTCACTCTGTTGCTCAGCTAAATACTGTTCGGCTTCTGCTCGATTTTTTTCAGCTGTTTCAATTTCAGATGAAATATGTTCTTCACGCTGTTTCATGATACCCATTAAAGGCTTCCATGCATACGCGCGTAACAGTGCAAGTAGTATGAGGAAAATAACCAATTGTGCAATGATTGTGCCGCCATGGACGACCGCACCAATTGTTAAAAATTCCACTTTCTTCACTCCCTCCGCAGTCTACATAACGAAAAGCTGAAGTGCCTCACTTCTCCACTTGGAAAATTAGACACTAAAGCTAGACAATTTAACGAAATGCTAAGGCGGCTCGCCATGCTCCGAAAAGAAAATGCTCTTCCGACTAGGGATGATTTGGATCCCGTCGGAGGAAGAAATTTTATCGAGGAGCAAGCCGCTGAAGCTAGACAATTAACGAAATGCTGAGACGGCTCGTTATGCTCCGAAAAGAAAATGCTC
>DKGN01000093.1:4246-4856 GCA_002453275.1 Caryophanales bacterium UBA6769 | reverse complement strand
ACCGAAAGCAATAATTGGCAATGAGTACTCGGAAATATTAATACCAATGATGAATGCAGTAGTCGTCGTTCAAATATTCGCCCCCAAAATAACACCAATTGCTTGTCGCAACGTCATAAAACCTGCGGAAATTAATCCGAT
This sequence comes from Caryophanales bacterium UBA6769, assembly GCA_002453275.1. Lineage (GTDB taxonomy): Bacteria > Bacillota > Bacilli > Bacillales > UBA6769 > Pueribacillus. The sequence goes on along the minus strand of DKGN01000093.1, from coordinate 4,715 downwards.
TGTTAAAACAGTCGTTCCAGAACTCGTCTGTAACAAAACAGTTACGACAATTCCAGTGAGAACACCCATTATCGGTCTCGTAGTAAAGCGATCGAGGAGATCACGCAAGCCATCGCCGGCTACCTTTTGCAATCCGTCTCCCATCGATTTAATTCCGAAAAGGAAGATCCCTAAACCACCGAAAAACGTAAAAAGCAATGTTTGCAATTCCATCTCTTCAACTCACTTTTAAAATATCATTCGGCAAAATTCAACATTTTTAGCTTTCCACTAACATGTTAAAGAATAAACAATGTAAAGTAAACCTATTAATTGTTAACAAATTGTAACCTTTTGTTAAACTATCGATAAAAAAGTATTTTGACTGAAGCAGTTGCTAAATACATTGAATACGATGAAAATGTTTACTCAAGATAGATAATGTTCTTGAAATTTAGCGACTTTTGAATTAATCAAACGTTTAATTAAT
>DKGN01000093.1:0-4141 GCA_002453275.1 Caryophanales bacterium UBA6769 | reverse complement strand
TAATCAAACGTTTAATTAATAACTATGCATTCCACAATTGGACTTTCATGCTATACAGTGACATGAATGTATACTTACTTTCCACATAAAGATAGCATATTAAAGGGTGAAGTGACGAAGGAAAACGCTGGGAAAAAGAAGTTTTTTCATTCTGTCGTTAAAAAGCGCGGAAGATAAGAGGTATCGAGTCCAGAAGAGAAAGAAATGAAATTTTCCGTAGGCAAATAATGGTGAAGTGAGGTAACTCATATTGGAACACAAAAGGGCACACCTTGTCCACCCTTAAGTAAATCTGTCGTTGTTTAACTTACTCATCGGGATTTTGTAAAATGAGATCTTTTAAAATATCCAATTGCTGCTGTTGTGTTTCTTCTGCTTTCTCCATTTGCTGACTATAATTTTCTTGGATTTTTTCTATCTGCTGTTGCAACTGTTCGAATTGTTCCTGTTGCTCTTGCTGCTTTTTTAACTCGTCTATTTCTTGTTGTAGTTGCTACTTGCTGGCTTAATTGCTCAAGTTGCTGCTGAATCTGTTGCTGGTCTTGCTCTTGTTGTAGCTGTTCTATCCGATCTTCATTAATTGAAACACCTTGACCATAGGCTTGGATCACATCCCCAATTGCTGATACTATCCCACCAATAAGTTGGATATAATCTCCTGTATTTCCACTTGTTCGGGGCCCATTATTCCGAACATTAATTTGATTTAAAATGCCTTTATTTCTTTTATATCGTCTGTCATCATACACTTTTCTTCACCAATCCCTTAACATAATCTAGTCTATCTTATTAATTTTCATGAAAATTGTTCCCTTGCCTAATCACCTAAAGCTTCTAGACTCCCCCTGTCTTCAGCCTTGTGGCATCCCATTCTGATCTCCACTTGGCCATGACCATATACTCCAAAATATCTCATTAAAAAATAAAAGATGTTAATACTACTGTCGAGGTGGTCAATGTGAGCTTTTTATTCCATTTTGTATGGACACCAATTGCTGTGTTTTTAGTTGGGTACGTATTGCTGAGAATAATGGGGAAAAAAAAAGCTGTTGCCGAAATGTCCAGCTTTGATTTATTGGTTACCTTAATTTTAAGTACGACAATCACAGAACCGATCGTCACAAAGAGACTTGGGGTTGCAACTTATTTTGCTGTGGCTATTGCTCTTATTTATTTATTTTTCTCTTCACTTTCTTTAAAAAGCAAATTTAAAAGAATATTAACGGGTTCGCCTATCGTTCTTGTTCGAAATGGTGATATCGATGAGCGAGGGCTTAAACAAGCAAAGCTGAATACCGATCAGCTTTTAGGTGAACTTAGGGTGAAGGGGTATACGAATGTAGCCGACCTTGCCATTGTCCTCATAGAAGAAACGGGGCAAATCAGTGCGATACCAAAATCAGATAAACGACCTATCCAACCAAGTGATCTTAATATAACACCGAGCCCAATGTATATGCCGATTCCCATTATTATCGACGGAGAAATAGTCGAACATAATCTAAAATACATCGATAAAGACCTCGATTGGCTTTCTAACCAACTACAGTCTTATAACATGTCAAAAGAAAATATTGAGGCGATTACATTGGCAACGTTAAATCAGAAAGGGTTCCTCAATATCGACACAACAGCTCGCAATAAGACGAATAACGGGATCTATAACTATAAACCAGGAGATAACAATTAAAGGCTTTAAAACTTTTTCATATAAAAACCTTACAACGGAAAACATAAATTATAGGGAGGTGACGAAAAAATGACTGTAGGTACTCAAATGCAGCAAGCAATCGCAAACTGCCAAAGTGTTCTCGCCAGTTTAAATAGCTTCTCACTGGAAACTCAAGACCAAAACGCAAAGCAAATGTTCAAAAATTTAGCCCAACAACAGCAAACCATTCTTGATAATTTAAATTCAAGACTCCAATTTATTCAGGCGGAGGAACCACAATACAGAGAATAAAAGGTGCAAACTGATTTCACGTTTAAAAGCCCAATTTCGATACGAATTGGGCATTCTTTTATTTATAACATTAAATCCAGACCAAAAAGGTCCCTTTATTCTTTTTGTCGCAAACGTCTTTGAAGTAAATAAAAATGGGAAGTGGGATAAGGATCCAGCCAAAGCTTTTAATTAACGTATTGATGGCTCGTTTTTTTGATTGTTCTTCTTCAAGTTCAATCATCGCATCATAAGCCTTGCGTAACTCCTCTTCCGATTTTACTTGTGCATTCTTCTCACCTTCAGGCTGATCCCACTGTCGATATTCTTCAAACGACTGATAGTACGGTGCTGGCGAAACTAAATCTGCTACCGACATAAAAACACCAATACTCCCACCAATTGCCATCATCAGTGTGGCAAAAAGAACTAAATAATGATAAACATTCTTCAACATATCCTGACCTTCTTCCTCAGACTTTATTTTTGTACCAGCAATAACGATAACAATAAGTGCAATGATAATAGCGGGAACAATGAAAGTAATAACCAATCCCCCAACCCCCTTATCATTTTATTATATGGCTAAAAACCAAAAGAACAATATAAAAAAAGAATTTGCTGAACTTTTTAATTTGTAGCCTAAAAACGACATACCCTTATTCATACATAAATTTAAGGTTTTTAACAATACTAATCGACTAGCATATCGAACTTGAAATGAGTTCAAAAATTAAAAATTATGATGTAGCGGTCAATAATAAATAAATCCATCCGATAATATAATTAGATGAAATGGAAACGCTTAACTAAAATTTGCATCCTCAGGAGGTCGAGCGTGAAACGTACGACAGAAACAACCCTAGGTATTATTGCACTTATTCTTCAATTTCTCGTTACGGTACTAGGCATCTCAATCGTACTAATTATGACTATTCAATTTCCAGAACAACTTCCCAACTTTTTAGAGCTATGGTATGCATGGGCCATCATGGGCATTCACTTACTCGGATTTGCTTTAGGGATCATTGCGCTCTTACTTATAAAAAGCAACCCAAGAAAGTCGGGAATACTTTTGCTGTTTACGGGGGTCTTAATGCTTTTGTTAACAATGGGGGCAACGCTCATTCAATCCATCTTGTTTATCATTATCGGATGTATGTGTCTCGCCCGAAAAACAAAAAATGTAAACCGGCGATTAATTAATCCTGTTTAATGCATTTAAACAAAGGAAACGCTTATCCCGCTATGGAATAAGCGTTTCCTTACAATAAATTATTTCTTTAAATCTATCTCTGTGCCGTCTTTAAATTTAATTTCAATTTCAAGCTTTGTATAACCTGACGGCAGTTCAAATGCCTGTAATACTTGATCAATCACTTCTTGCTCTGGAGTATCACTTGATAGCGAAAGTCTCTCAGCTTTAGGATAAATGACGTCGAACGCTTCCCTACCTTTACTAAATTCGTTGTTTAGTTCATCTTCAAGCTCCGCTTTAATAGGGCGATCTTTATCCTGCTCAATCTCCACTTCATATTCCTTGTCCTTGCCATAGGAGACTTCGATTTCAATTTCGTAGAAGTCGAGTTCTTCCATTTTGGATTTCATATAGCTTTGGTCATCAGAATCAGACGAATTCATTGTTTCTGTTGCGTCTTGTTCCTCTTGTTGTGCCACTCCCTCTTCCTCGTAAACAATCCCATCGTCGTTTTGACTACCTTGATTTACATCCCCACAGGCAACCATTAACCCAACGAAAGCAATTGAAAAAAGCATGGTAAATAAACGTTTCATAAACATTCCTCCAAGCATTTTAGTATCCACCACAATCAACCGCAACATATCGTTTCACTATGTTACATACTTTGCTATTATGTTTGTAACGTTCTCTCATTGCATTACATTTTTGCGCTCTGTGCTTTATATTGGCTAGGACCCTAATAATAAAACGTGTCAAGTCAAACCTGCTTCCAGACTACATATTTATAAAGGATGTGGCATGTACCATCTCATTACAATATAACCCCGGTATCCACTTTTCAAACGTAATTTATGCCGTAAACGATACAATCATTTTAAAAAAAGTAACCGGTTCTTTCCCAGCAGGAAAAATAACGACAATTGCTGGACCATCGGGCGCAGGTAAATCTACGTTGCTTAAATTATGCAACGGACTCATATCACCAACATCTGGAGATA
>DKGN01000039.1 GCA_002453275.1 Caryophanales bacterium UBA6769 | reverse complement strand
AATTTGAGGTAATAGGTACAGGAAACGCATTTTTTTCGAATTGTAACGTGTTAAATGTTTTAAAAATTTGCGCATACCCAAAAATAATTGAAACAGCAAGATCGCGATTATAATAATCCCATAATCCGATTTTAATATCGTCAGGGTGTGAACCGTATTGTTGGAGATGAGAGGCAAATGTATTTAAAACGTCTTCATCATTCTTTCGATCTGCTCTACCGTCGCCGTCCCCATCAATACCAACACCTCCGAAAAGACTAATCGTTAAAGGATCTGTATCATCTTTATTTGGATTTAAAGGTCCAGCCCATTCTTCAGGCGAATAATAAATGGCAATGTTTCCGTTAGCCTCTGGAAGTTCTTTGTTTAGGCTACGCAGATTTCGTTCATATTGATCAACCGCCGCAAAGTAGTACCATTTAATTTGTGTGAGGGCTTCCATTTTTTTAAATAAGGCCATTTTTTCATGTAGGTTATGCTCCTCATTCGCATGTACTTGTTTGCCTAGAAAAGAAAAAACAAGCATAATGGCGAGGATGCAATGGTGTACTTTCAAAAAAACACCTCTTTTCTTAACGAAAATATCCTGTATATAGTCTGCTCAATGTAATTTAAAACATGACTCCTTCTTTTTGGTAAAGGCTTTGGGGAATCGTTGCGACAAAACAAGACAATAGAAATAGCCTATCGCTTATGGTAAAGTGAATACATAGATATGAGGAAAATTTCCGTGGATTTAACACTTAAAAAATAGAGAATTGCTAGTCATCGAACAGCGATTGGAGTGAGGCAAAGTGTCGAAACAACAAGAATACTTACGCAAGCCTGAATGGCTGAAAATTCGACTGAATACGAACGAGAACTATATGGACTTAAAGAAAATGATGCGCGAGAAAAAGTTACACACTGTTTGTGAAGAAGCAAAATGCCCAAATATTCATGAGTGTTGGGCTGAACGAAGAACGGCTACGTTTATGATTTTAGGTGAAACGTGCACACGTGCTTGCCGCTTTTGTGCTGTGAACACTGGCTTGCCTAACGAACTCGATTGGGAAGAGCCTGAACGAGTGGCGGATTCAGTGCAACAGATGAATTTAAAGCATGTCGTCATTACGATGGTAGCGCGCGACGATTTAAAGGATGGTGGTGCAACTGTTCTTGCAGAAACAGTTCGTGCTATTCGAAGGAAAAACCCATTTTGCAGTGTAGAAGTGTTACCGTCTGATTTAAGTGGGGAGAAAGAAAGCTTACGAATCGTTATGGATGCAAAGCCAAGCATTTTAAATCATAATATTGAAACTGTTCGCCGTTTAACGCCGAGAGTTCGAGCACGTGCCACGTATGAACGATCCCTTGAATTTTTACGCCGTGCAAAAGAAATGGAACCGAACATTCCGACAAAATCAAGTCTTATGATCGGTCTTGGTGAAACGAAGGAAGAAATTATCGAAACGATGGATGATCTCCGAGCGAATGATGTAAACATTATGACGATCGGACAATATTTACAGCCGACGTTAAAGCATTTAAAGGTGCAAAAATATTGGCATCCAGACGAATTTGCTGAGCTCAAAGAAATTGCCATGTCAAAAGGGTTCAGTCATTGTGAGTCAGGTCCGCTCGTACGCTCTTCCTATCATGCGGATGAGCAAGTAAAAGCTGCGAATGCTAACGCGACATAAGTGACCCTGCCTTTATTGAGGGTCTTCTTTAGACATTCCAACGCTTTAAGCATGGAAAGGGGAAGATAGTTATGATTTCCATTCAAGGGAATCAATACGAAGTGATTGAAGATGTGAAGGATGGTTGGGATGAAGAAGCGTTTAAAGAACGCTACAGTGATATTTTGAAAAAGTACGATTACATCGTTGGTGACTGGGGATATAGTCAACTTCGGCTGCGTGGCTTTTTTGAAAACAACCACCCCAAAGTTCCATTCGACTCTAAAATTGCAACGTTAACAGAATATATTTATGAGTATTGTAACTTCGGCTGCGCCTTTTTCGTTATAAAAAAAATGAAGTAAGTGGTACACAACCTTTCGGTGCGTACCACTTATTTTAATATAGCGGACGTTCACTATCCACTTCTTCATCATCATGAGGCGGATGGGCAAAAGGATACCGGCGTGGTAACCCTTCATGAAGATTTTTATTTTCATACGTAAATGCACTTAATGCTTGTTGATCAGGACCGAACGGAGTGGATTTTCCGAGTCTACTCCGATTAATCGGCGAACCGTATGCGCCTTCAGGGAGGTCTTCGGGGATAATCTCGTTATGCATCTTCTCGACAGCTACGAAGTCACTATATTTGTTTCTCTCGCCCTTATTTCCTTTCTTGTCCAAGCATCTCACCCTTTCCTTACAATATAGGCTAATTTCAAAAAGGTTGTTTCACAATTCCGATAAACTGTGCGGTAATTAGAACGTTAACACCGCTTCGGCAGAATACTTGCTTTCCATGGGCACGGCCTCAGCTTCTTCAGTGATCTTCGGACTCGTGCTTTTTCTATAGGAGTCTGCGTATTCTGCCTCCGCTAAGGTAATGATTTTAAAATTCTTATCAATTATTTTATTAATAAAAGTTAATACCACTTCAGGCAGCAAACTTACTGATCAGCTTAGGAGGTTATTTTTATCCCTCCATGCCAGTTGAAGCTATCTGGAAATAAAAGTAATGATTTAGATTAGCGTAGGAAATACACGTAGACTCCTGTGGGAATTAAAGGCAACGGTGAGACCCCACAGAACGAAACGCAGAGAAGTTCGAGGAGGCTCACCAGCCGCCCACGGAAAGCGAAGTGTATTTTCGGAGCGGTAGTTTATAGCCATACCGCACAGTATCGTTTAACTCCAAGGATTTTAAAAACAACACTTTTAGTTAAATTACCCCGAAAGAGTGAAATACATGATGGGAAAGATTGCAAACCTTGTTTAAATCTCTATGATTTCATTTAAAAAATCACGTAGTTCTTCGGCATCTTCTTTTGACACTTTAAAGGCCGATTCTAAATAACCTTGTTCGCTTAAGTCATCCCTTCCGATAATTGCGAAGCGATTCCCTTGAATGTCAAATACGAGTGATTTTCCGTAATATCGATCGGTCTTGACAATGCCTAAGTCAAAACGTTGATTTTCGCCCATAAAACTAACGAACCGAGTTTCGGTTTCCTCTGTCTCATCATATAAGTAAAATCGTTCTTCACTCATTGTATATCGTCTCCTTTTCAATACTTTTCTTAAATCGTATCATAAAATGAATGGCTCGATAATGATATGCTACAATCAAGATTGATTACCGAAAAAGCAGGTGGAAAAGCAAATGTATTTTGTCGATCGGAAACAAATTGAAGATACATTACTTTATATGGAGTCAAATATCGACTTATTTAATGAAACTACTGACTGGAGTGAGAGGTTTTCACAGCTTGCTCTTGAACGTATTGCACACGGGATTATTGAATCAATTATCGATGTCGGTAATGCGATGATTGATGGCTTTATCATGCGTGATCCAGGAAGTTATGAAGATATTGTTGATATTTTGGACGATGAAAATGTGATTACAGCTTCTGAGAAAACAATGATCAAGCAAGTAGTGGCTTGTCGACACGAACTTGTTCGTTCGTATATCCATGTTAATGTTGACCAGTTACAAAAAGTATTACGAGAAAATATTGCAGCACTTCAATCATTCCCAACGCAAATCCGGCGTTATTTAACTGAAGAACTTGGACCAGTATCAGCATTTTTACCTGAAGACTCAAAAGGAGACTAGCACAGTGTGTAAGTATGACGGTTTTTTAATTGATTTAGATGGAACAATGTATCGGGGAAAAGAGAAAATTGACAGTGCTGTTCGCTTTGTCAACAAACTTTACAAGCTTGACTACCCTTATTTATTCGTTACGAATAATTCATCAAAAACACCAGAGCAAGTCGTTAAAGACTTAACAACTTTCGGCATTCCAGCTAAACGTGAGCAAGTGATGACGTCTAGCCTGGCAACCGCTCATTATATAAGTCAAAAGGCGATGGGTGAGTCTGTTTTTATGATTGGAGAAGAAGGACTTGAAGCTGCGTTAAAACAAAAAGGAATCGCACTAGTCGATGAACAAGATGCGGATTCGGTTGTGATCGGAATTGACCGAGAAATAACGTACGAAAAGCTTACAAAAGCGTGTCTTGCCATTCGTAATGGGGCAACGTTCATTTCAACAAATGCGGATAAAGCAATACCTACGGAAAAAGGGTTCGTACCTGGGAATGGTGCATTGACATCCGTTATCACGACATCAACAAATACCGAGCCGACATTCATTGGCAAGCCCGAGCCGATAATGATTGAACAAGCATTAGAACGACTCGGCATCGAAAAAGAAAAAGCAATTATGATTGGTGATAATTACGCAACTGATATTTTAGCGGGGATCAATGCACGTATCGATACATTGCTTGTTCATACCGGCGTGACAACAAAGGACGACCTACAACATGTTCCGACTTTACCTACATACACGCTTAACCAATTAGATGAATGGGACATAAAAAAAGAATCAGTGCCGCCTAACGAATAAGCGACACTGTCAATTTTCCTAAATTTATGGTTCCACATTGGCGAGCCTATGAGCAAGCCGACTTGAGGCAGCAGCCGCAATTGCTCCGACGATATCATCTAAAAATGTATGACAAGACCCAGGGCTATTATCAAGTTTTTTGAGGATGCCAGGTTTGACTTTGTCAATATACCCGTAATTTGTAAATCCAATAGAGCCATAGACGTTTACGATTGAAAAAGCGACAATTTCATCAATTCCGTACAATCCTTCATCCCGTTCAATTAAATCAAGAAGCGGTTCACTAAGCATCTTCTTCTCTGCGAGCCGATCGAGTTCAATTCCGGTTATAATTGCATTTTGTACTTCACGTTTTGCCAGGACCCGTTCTACGTTTTCCCGACACAGATCAAGGGTTAACTCAGGAAAATATTGAACTTGTAAATAGTGAACAAGTTCTGCAATATCATCAATTGTGACGCCCCGCTCGCTTAGCCATTCGCTTGCGGCAATTGCAACTGGATCGTGCTCCATAGTGCTCTCCCCCTAGTCATTTATCTAGATAGTTACTATTATGAAGAACGAAATGGATTCGTGCAAGACGATCAAACAGCTTTTTCTTTACGTTCTCTCTATAGCTATGAGAAAATAGGAATATTATTTATGATGGAGGTATGTTAATAATGAAGCCACTCGTCTACATAACACGAAAACTTCCCGACGAAGTGTTACAGCCATTACAAGAAGTGGCAACCGTAAATATGTGGGATAAGGACGACGTTCCTGTACCGAGAGACATTTTATTTGAAAAAGCAAAGCATGCAACAGCGCTACTGACGATGCTCACAGAGCAAATTGATAAGCAGCTTATTGATCAATGTGAACAGTTGAAAGTGGTTGCAAACATGGCTGTTGGTTATGACAATATTGATGTTGCCTATGCGAAAGAAAAACGATTAATCATAACAAACACTCCAGACGTCCTAACGGATACGACAGCTGATTTGACCTTTGCATTGTTGATGGCTACTGCACGTAGGCTCATCGAGGCATCGAGCTATATAAAATCTGATCAATGGACAACGTGGAGTCCTTTTCAGTTGGCTGGTACTGACATTCATAAAAAAACACTCGGAATTTTTGGGATGGGACGGATTGGAGAAGCTGTTGCGAAGCGAGCAACTGGCTTTGATATGGATATTTATTATCATAATCGCAGTCGTAAAGAAGCGGCAGAGAGGGATTACGGTGCTCAATATTGTACATTTGATGAGCTAGTCGAAAAATCTGATTTTCTCGTTTGTCTAGCTCCTCTCACAGAGGAAACGAAAGAAATATTTAATGAAGATGTATTTAAAAAGATGAAAAAACAAGCAATATTTATAAATGCTTCCCGTGGTGATCTTGTAAACGAAGACGCCCTCTATCACGCATTAACGACTGGGGAAATTGCTTGTGCTGGCCTTGATGTGTTTCAAGAAGAGCCGATTCGGGGGACAAACCCACTCGCTAACCTGAAAAATGTAGTCGCATTGCCTCATATTGGAAGCGCCTCCTATGAAACAAGGATGAAAATGGCGACACTTGCAATTGAAAATATCCATTCTTATTTAGAAAAGGGAGAGGCTGTTACACAAGTTTAAGCTCTAAACAATAGGCAAATCGTTCAAATTAACGTACTTGACAAATTTGTCTCTTGCCACGTACGAAAATCATGATTATAATGTTCCTTGAGTCCACTCTGGATAAACAAGTGTTCTTCTAGGATAAACAAAGGGAGTGTCACAATGGGACAACAGGTCAATATCGGATTGCTTGGATTTGGAACGGTTGGCAGTGGTGTTGTTCAGATTATTCAAGCTCATCAAAAGGAGCTCCAACACCAAGTCGGCTGTCCAATTGAAGTGAAAAAAATATTAGTAAAAGATTTTGAGAAAAAACGAGATGTCGAGGTCGATTCAAACTTGTTAACGGATCGTCCAGAAGACATTATAAATAACGATGAAATCGATGTTGTTATCGAAGTAATCGGTGGCATTGAAGAAACAAAAAATTATATTGTTACTGCTCTACAGAATAAAAAACACGTCGTGACAGCAAATAAAGATTTGATGGCTCTTCACGGAGGCGAACTTTTGTCGATTGCTGCTGAAAATGGCTGTGATCTTTTCTATGAAGCGAGCGTCGGCGGTGGGATTCCGCTCATTCGCAGCCTTATTGAAGGGTTGTCTTCCGATCGGATTACAAAAATGATGGGAATTATTAATGGAACGACTAATTACATTTTGACGAAAATGACAAACGAAAAAGCCTCGTACGATGATGTGCTTAAAGAAGCACAAGATCTTGGCTTTGCGGAATCGGATCCGACTGCTGATGTAGAAGGGCTTGATTCGGCAAGGAAGATGGTCATTTTAAGTACACTTGGTTTTTCGATGAGAATTCAGTTAGACGATGTGGCTGTCGAAGGAATTTCGCGAGTTGGTTTAGATGATATTGAATATGCAAAACAGTTTGGTTATACTATGAAACTAATTGGAATTGCGCAAAGAGATAGTGGGCGTGCTGAAATTAGTGTTCAACCAACCTTGCTTCCTAATACGCATCCATTAGCATCAGTGAACGATGAGTTTAATGCTGTGTATGTGTATGGTGAAGCGGTTGGAGAAACGATGTTTTACGGGCCAGGTGCAGGTCAATTACCAACAGCAACAGCAGTCGTTTCGGATCTTGTTGCTGTCGTTAAAAACATGCGCCTCGGTGTGAATGGCAAAAGTGTTATTATGCCTCAATTTGATAAACAGCTCAAAGAAAAACATGAAATCTTTTCTAAATATTTCTTACGGTTTCAAGTGAAAGATGAAGCTGGTGCATTTTCAAAAATATCTTCACTTTTTGCAGAACATAATATTAGTTTGGAAAAGCTTTTACAATTACCAGTTAACGATAATGGCAAGGCTGAGGTCATCGTCATTACTCATGAAACAACGAAACAGGCGTATGAAGAAGTGTTAACAAAGTTGCGCGATCTTGATGTCGTCTATGAAGTGAAAAGCAGCTATAGAGTAGAAGGGGAGTAAAGCTCGTGAAATGGAATGGACTAATTGCACATTATAAAGATTTTCTACCAGTTACAGAAAATACACCAATGCTAACTTTAAAAGAAGGGAACACACCACTGATTCATCTTGAACAATTATCAGAAGAGTGGGGTGTCGACCTATATGTTAAATATGAAGGTGCAAACCCTACAGGGTCATTTAAGGACCGTGGAATGGTTATGGCTGTAGCCAAGGCTAAGGAAGAAGGTAGCAAGGCAATTATATGTGCGTCGACGGGGAATACATCTGCAGCCGCAGCAGCCTATGGTGCACGTGCAGGTTTAAGAACTGTTATCGTAATTCCTGATGGAAAAATTGCGATTGGAAAGCTAGCACAAGCGATGGTGTTAGGAGCCGAGATTTTTGCGATTAAAGGGAACTTCGACCATGCTCTTGAGATGGTACGTCACATTAGTGAGACAGAACCGATTACTCTTGTGAACTCAGTCAATCCATATCGCCTTGAAGGTCAAAAGACTGCTGCATTTGAAATTTGTGATGAATTGGGCGATGCACCAGATGTACTCGCTATTCCTGTAGGGAACGCCGGGAATATTTCAGCTTACTGGAAAGGCTTTAAAGAGTACAAGGAAGCAAAGGGAACGAAGCTTCCTGAAATGCGTGGCTTTGAAGCGGAAGGTGCGGCAGCCATTGTGCGAGATTCGGTTATAGAAGAGCCGGAAACGATTGCGACGGCGATCCGAATTGGCAATCCAGCAAGCTGGAATCTAGCAGTCGATGCTGCAAATACGTCTCATGGAAAAGTAGACGAAGTAACGGATGAGCAAATTCTAGAGGCATATAAAGACTTGACGAGAAAAGAAGGGATTTTTGCTGAACCTGCTTCTTGTGCTTCATTAGCAGGGGTAAAGAAGCAAATTGATTCCGGAGAAATTAAAAAAGGTGCAAAAATTGTTGCAGTATTAACTGGAAATGGATTAAAGGACCCAACGACTGCGATGGAGGCCATTGAAGTAAAGCCGACAGTAATCGAAAATGACAAACAAGCGCTAATCGAAAAATTACGTGCGGGGAATGATGAATGAGCAAGTTTGTCATCAAAGTTCCAGGGAGTACGGCAAATTTAGGACCTGGGTTTGATTCAATTGGTTTGGCTGTTAACCTTTATTTAACGGTTGACGTGTCACCTTCAGAAAAGTGGGAGTTTCATTACCGCACACGAGGCTTTGAAGATATCCCGACTAATGAGGACAACCTTATGTATCAAGCTGCCCAGTTTACATTGGAGTATCTTCAACTGAACGAAACGTTACCACCGTGTAAATTAGTTGTCGACTGTGAGCTCCCACTTGCGAGTGGGTTAGGGAGTAGTGCAGCTGCGATTGTGGCTGGCATTGAACTTGTTGATCAGTTGCTTGATCTTTCTTTGTCACGAGAAGAGAAGGCGCGGATCGCAAGCTTGTATGAAGGGCACCCAGATAACGTGACGGCATCTGTTTATGGGGGATTAGTCGTTGCGACTCATAACGAGGAAGATACAATCGTCATACCGAGTGGCATCCCTGATATAGATATGATTATTATGACGCCAAAACAAGAGTTATTGACGAGTGAATCACGGGAAGTCCTTCCGTCAGAGTTATCGTTTAAAGATAGTATTAAAGCTTCAAGTATCGCAAACGTACTCGTCGCCTCATTACTTCAAGGTGATATTGAGACAGCCGGTAAGATGATGAAAAAGGATTTGTTTCATCAACCTTACCGGCAACGAATCATTCCTGACTTGCCTGTTATTACAGCATTCGGAGCAAAGAATGGAATTGAAGGTATTGCGCTAAGTGGAGCTGGTCCTTCTGTGATGTGTTACACAAGGACTAGTAAAGGGGAAGCTGCTTTAGCTCGTTTGCAAGCAGAGTTCCCAACTTACGAATGTCGCCTCATAAAACCAGCCAAACAAGGTTCGACTATTTCATAAATAAAAAAATGCACCCCGGGTCACAACGTGTGACTGGGGTGCTTTTTGAGTTTATTAAAAAACTTGCTCGAGTTCTGTTACACCAGGAACTTCTTCAAGTAAGGCACGCTCAATACCAGCTTTTAACGTAATTGTTGAGCTTGGGCAGCTTCCACATGCACCCATAAGGCGTACTTTTACAATGCCTTCGTCAATGTCAACGAGTTCTACGTCTCCTCCGTCACGGAGTAAAAAGGGACGAAGTTTATCTAAAACTTCCTGCACTTGTTCTTGCACTTAAATCTACTCCTTTCATATTCGGTTTCTTGTTATGAATAGAAGCATAACAATTCTTCCACAGCATACAGCGAAATTACACTATACTATACTTATTATAATCTGCCTGTGTAAAAAAATCTATCTTTTTACACTTAAGAAAGAACGTTCTCAGCAAAATAGTCTCCTTTTGGGTAGACGTTCTTGCTGTTAACTCGACCTTTTAGCCGTAGTTTCGCTTGTATAACCAAAGAACACCAGATTTTAATAAACGAGCCACTCGACCAGTTAGTGGAGTGTTTCCCATTACACCGAATCCGTGCTTCGGTCCGAGTGATCCGAGAACACCTTTTAGTTTCATTGGCGGAAGAGTTGGTAATTCTTCGTTATTCCATTTTTTTAACATGACCGTTACAATTTGTTCTGCTTGTTCTTCAGCTAATTGGGCACTAGGAGCATGTGATAAGCTTGCACAGTCACCGACGACATAGACGTCAGGATTGCCAGGTAAATGGTGGTGTTCTGTAAGAATAACTCGGTTGTTGTCATCCTTATCAACAGGAAGTTCACGGACGAGATGATGAGGTTGAATACCAGCTGTCCACACAACGGCATCCACTTCAATTGGCTCATCATCGTTATACAACGTATTTTTCCCTACTTTAGTAATATTTGAATGACTAATGACTTCAACGCCGTGGTTGACGAACCATTTTTCTACATAGCGACTTAATCGTGTAGGAAAGTCAGATAAGATAGTCTCACCACGATCATACAATTTGATCTTTAAGTCGGGGCGGCTTTCACGAAGTTCGCTCGCAAGCTCTACACCGCTTAACCCAGCCCCTACGATAGCGACGACGCCCTCTGGAGGTAAATTACTGAATGTCTGTGAAGTATCCCTAGTTTGATCAATCGATTGAATACTTAATGTATGCTTAGCCGCACCGGGAACATCGTGGTACTTATCTTCGCTACCTAAACCGATTACTAATTCATCGAAGGCGAGCGGTTCATTTTCTTCTTTGAACGTAATTTGTTTGTTTTCTAAATCAATGTTCGTCACTTCACCGAAAAGAAAAGAAAGTTTTGGATGCTCTGGGAAAGGAACGCGAACGTCCTGATCAGAAACGGTGCCAGCTGCAAGCGCATAATATTCTGTTTTCAAACAATGAAACGGCTCACGGTCAACTAAAATAATTTCAAGTGCTGTTGGAATGTGGGAAGCTAAAAGGCGTTGAACAATCCGAATTCCACCATATCCGCCACCGAGCAACACTAATCTTCTCATTGCAAAGTCTCCTTTTGCCAAATAAAAGCAATATATATAACAAAACATTATGTATACTCATTAAATAACCCTTTTAAAGTATAACGAACTCTCTACCCGTTTACAACAAACTAACCGGTAAGAATTATTGACTGATAACGTAAGAATAGTTAGGATAAGACATGGGAAGGCAAAGGTGAACAGTATGAATCCAATCATTGAATTTTGCATAAGCAATTTAGCGAGCGGTTCCCAGAGGGCAAGAGAGGTCTTAGAAAAGGATCCGAACTTAGATGTAATTGAATATGGTTGTTTAAGCAATTGTGGGACTTGCTATGATGATTTATATGCACTTGTGAACGGGGAAATCGTAACAGGGGAAACACCAGATGAACTCGTTGAGAACATATACCAGTATTTAGAAGAAAATCCGATGTTTTAATGGGGTCATCTTACTTGAGTCAAATGTGAATTGTTATGTATACTATATATAGATCAAGACATCTTATTTGAAAGGAGCAATCCAATGATTCTCACAATAACTGAATCTGCTGCAAGTCGGATTAAAGAAATGATGGCTGAGAAAGAAGATGAAAACGCTTATTTGCGTGTCGCGATAAAGGGCGGTGGCTGTACCGGATTGTCATATGGAATGGGATTTGATAATGAAATTCAAACTGGAGACGAGCAATTTGAGACGTATGGCATTCAAGTAGTGGTTGACGCTGATAGTGCTCCAGCCCTTAACGGAACGGTTATCGATTTTAAACTAAGCATGATGGGCGGCGGCTTTACGATTGACAATCCGAACGCCATTGCATCCTGTGGGTGTGGTTCTTCGTTCCGCACAGCAACAAACGCAGGAGCACCGAGCGAGGATTGCTAAGTTATAGTTAAGTTTCAACACAATTAAACCTTCTCAGTGTTTAATAGCGACTGAGAAAAGTTTAAGCCACATCAGGTGGAACATGAAGACGTTGCACTCGATGTGGCTATTTTTATGCCAAGAAAGAGTTGACATCTAATGGGTAATCAGATAAATGAATTAAGACACCAGCCGTCTAGAAGCCGACGACTGTGGATGGCATTCGTCATGGGATCATTGGCTGCATTTGGACCGTTAACGATAGATATGTATTTGCCAGCATTTCCAATGTTAATGGATGGTTTACATGCAAGCACTTCGCTCGTGCAACTAAGTCTAACAGCGTGCTTACTTGGGCTTGCTCTCGGTCAATTGTTTATTGGTCCACTAAGTGATATATACGGTAGGCGTAAGCCATTGCTAGCGGGGCTTGTTGTTTATGTTGTTGTGTCTCTAATGTGTGCATTTGTTCCATCTATTTGGTCTTTCATTGCACTTCGATTTCTTCAAGGGCTTTCTGGGGCAGCTGGGATTGTCATCTCCCGTGCAATCGTTCGCGATCTATACTCGGGTTCAGAGATGACTAAGTTTTTCTCTTTGTTAATGTTAGTGAACGGGGCAGCTCCGATATTAGCACCCGTTGTCGGTGGTCAGTTACTCCGATTTACTTCCTGGCATGGTGTGTTCATTGTTCTTAGCATTCTAGGCCTTATCATGTTGATTACTGTTGTATATGGACTGCAAGAAACATTACCATCAGAACGCCGTTCAACAGGTGGGCTAACAGCTACGTTTGCAACATTCGGTAAGTTGATTCGTGATCGAACATTTATCGGTTATACATTAGCACAAGGGTTAGTTTTTGCAGCTATGTTTGCCTATATTTCCGGATCGCCCTTTGTTTTACAAAGTATATATGGACTTTCGCCACAGGGGTTTAGTTTGTTTTTTGCAATTAACGGTGTTGGAATTATCATTGCTACGCAAATGACAGGTAGATTGGCAGGTCGGATTCCGGAAAGTAAGATGCTTAAGTTTGGCTTAGGACTTGCAGGTGCGAGTAGCGTTATTCTTTTTGCCATGATTTTAAGTGGTGCTGGACTTGTTGCTATTTTAATTCCATTATTTTTTGTTGTATCAAGTGTTGGGATCGTGAGTACGACATGTTTTTCACTTGCTATGCAAGATCAAGGACGATCCGCAGGTAGTGCAGCAGCGCTCCTCGGGCTGTTACCTTTTATCGCTGGGGCTACAGTAGCACCCCTCGTTGGGATCGCTGGAAGTCAAACGCCGGTTCCGATGGGATTGGCGATCGTGATTTGTAATGTAGGTGCTCTCCTTTGCTATGTTTTTCTTGTTCACCGTTCGAAACAAGCTGAACAGGAAATAAGCATATAATGGTTCTATTTCTTGATATTGTCTGTTTTCGGGTTGAAAAAACAAGGAAAAAAGAATAACATGGAGAGTGGATGAATTGTGAAGATTTGGCTACATATTTTCGCCAAAGTACGTGTTCAAAAATGAGGTTAACGAGAGGCAAGAAAGTCAAGGAAGTGTAGCTCTGAAAAACGTAGCGTATAGCTTATAGGATACGTGAGTAGCGGAAGAGCAAGCTGACGATGAAATTCGTAGCCAATCGTTCCCGGAATTTTCGAACAACCTCTTAAAGGTTTGAATAACTCGAGAAGGTGGATGTGATTGGATTGAAAAGACCAAAAATCGTAATACTCGGTGCCGGGTACGGTGGCATCATGACAGCCGTACGCTTGCAAAAACAAGCGGGGGCAAATGAAGCAGAAATTATTCTCGTAAATAAACACAATTATCATTATCAGACGACATGGCTCCATGAACCAGCAGCGGGAACATTACATCATGATCGAACAAGAATTTTGATTAAAGACGTTATAAATGAAAATAAAATTACTTTCATACAAGACACAGTTAAAGAAATTAAACATGAAGATAAGAAGGTTGTTCTCGAACATGATGAACTAGATTACGATTATCTTGTCATTGCACTCGGATTCGAACCTGAGACGTTCGGGATAAAAGGGCTAAAAGAAAATGCATTTAGCATTCGCAGTGTAGATTCTGTGCGAAAAATTCGCGAACATATTGAATATGAATTTGCTTTATATAATAATGATAAAGAAAAGAAACAAGAGCGCATCACATTCATCGTTGGTGGTGCAGGCTTTACAGGAATTGAATTTGTCGGTGAATTGGCTGATCGCATTCCAGAGTTGTGCAACGAATATGATATTGACCGTAGCGAAGTCCGAATTATTAATGTTGAAGCGGCGCCGACTGTATTACCTGGTTTTGATTCAGATCTCGTCGACTACGCGCAAAATATTCTTGAAAGAAAAGGCGTAGAGTTTAAACTAGGTACAATGATTAAAGAGTGTACAGAAGATGGTGTCATTTTGTCAAAGGATGAAGAAACAGAAGAGATTAAATCAAACACTGTCGTGTGGACAGGTGGCGTTCGTGGGAACTCAATCGTAGAAAACTCTGGTTTTGAAACGATGAGAGGACGCATTAAAGTAGAAAAAGATCTACGGGCTCCTGGATTTAAGGATGTCTTTGTTGTCGGTGATTGTGCACTATTAATCGATGAGGAAAATGATCGTCCATATCCACCTACAGCACAAATTGCGATTCAACAATCGTATACGTGTGCAACTAATTTGTTACGTCTAGTGAGAGGCAATACCGAAGATGGGCTTGGGCACTTCAAACCTGATCTAAAAGGAACTGTCGCTTCATTAGGTGAAGGTGAAGCGATTGGAACGGTTGGAAATAAGAAGCTATACGGGACTACAGCATCTGCAATGAAAAAGATTATCGATAACCGATATTTGTTTTTGCTTGGAGGTCCAGGGTTAGTCCTTAAAAAAGGCAAATTAAAACTGTTTTAATTATATAGCTAGTAAGAGCCTCATTAATGTAGAGGCTCTTTTTTCGATTGTTGTCAATTGTTGCGAAATCGTGTCTTTTATTGACGGTCCTCCTGACATCAAGTAAACTAAAAAAGGATATGGGGGTGAACATGTGCAACTGCCACAATTATTTATATCGATGCTGTTGTTTATTATCCTCTTTTTTGGAATTGGCTTTATCCTAAACATGTTGCTTCGTTCCACATGGATTATGGCTGTTGTCTATCCAATCATCGTCATTATGATCGTTGACAATGTTCGTTTTTTTGAATATTTTACTAAACCAAGTGCTTCATTTTCTGCTTTAGGTGAACGATTAGGTGCACTTGCTTTTGCAGATATTTTAATTTTACTGAGCGGATTTGTAGGTACGGTAATAGCTGGAATAGCCATTCGAATGTTAAGAGTTAGAGGATATCAGATGTTTTAAAAGCTTTCTTTGTGCAATGAACACAAAGAAAGCTTTTTTTTGTTTTTTACAAATTTTCA
>DKGN01000040.1:7521-14142 GCA_002453275.1 Caryophanales bacterium UBA6769 | reverse complement strand
ATCTGAAGATTCATTAACGACTAAGCAAGGTCATCCAGTAACAGACAATCAAAATCTACGAACGATTGGCAATCGAGGACCAACCGTCCTTGAAAATTATGATTTTATCGAGAAAATCTCACATTTCGATCGCGAACGTGTTCCGGAACGAGTCGCTCACGCACGTGGTGCAGGTGCACACGGATATTTTGAAACGTACGGAAAAGTAGGCGATGAAGACGTCGCAAAGTATACGAGAGCAAAAGTTTTTCAAGGGGCTGGAAAACAAACTCCTGTCTTCGTCCGCTTTTCAACCGTTGTCGGAGGTACACAATCCCCTGAAACAGCTCGTGATCCGAGGGGATTTGCTGTGAAATTTTATACAGAAGATGGAAACTGGGATCTTGTTGGAAATAATATCAAAATTTTTTTCATACGTGATGCGATTAAATTTCCTGATATGATCCATGCATTTAAACCTGATCCGGTGACAAACTTGCCCGATCCTGAAAGAATGTTCGACTTTGTGTCAGGTAGCCCTGAAGCGGTGCATATGATTACGTTCATCTTCTCTCCGTGGGGCATTCCAGCAAATTATCGGCAAATGCAAGGCTCAGGTGTGAATACGTATAAATGGGTAAATAAAAATGGCGAAGCGGTGCTCATCAAGTATCATTGGGAACCGTTAAACAATGACATTCGTAATTTAACGCAAGAAGAAGCAGATAAAATCCAAGCGAAAAGCGTATCCCATGCTACACAAGATTTGTATGAAGCAATCGAACGTAGAGACTATCCTGAATGGGAATTGTCTGTACAAATTATGGAGGATGGGGAGCATCCGGAGCTTGACTTTGATCCGTTAGATGACACGAAACTCTGGCCGACAGATAAATTTCCGTTTTTACCTGTCGGAAAAATGGTGTTAAATCGCAATCCTGAAAACTATTTTAACGAAGTCGAGCAATCCGCTTTCGGTACAGGTGTGCTCGTTGATGGTCTTGATTTTTCAGATGATAAAATGCTCCAAGGCCGAACATTCTCTTACTCTGACACCCAACGATACCGTGTCGGGAGTAATTACTTACAATTACCCATTAATGCACCAAAAAAACGCGTCGCTACAAACCAACATGGCGGACAGATGAATTATGACACCGATTACACGAAACAAAATCCACATGTCAATTATGAGCCTTCTTCTCTTGATGGCTATACTGAAGCAGACCAAATCGGAAAAGTTCATGAACCACATTACGATGACAAGCTTGTTCGTGAACCGATTGACCGCCAAAACAACTTCAAACAAGCAGGCGAGACGTATCGAAGCTTTGAAGATTGGGAACGGGATGAGCTCATTAAAAACTTAGTTAATGATTTAAGTGTATGCCGCCCACACATTCAAGAAAAAATGATTGAATATTTTACAGAAGCGGACGAAGATTATGGTAAGCGAGTATCAGAAGGGCTTAAGAAAGTGAAAGATCGTGATCCGCTCAACACAAGTTCAGCAGATGCTGACCAAGCAGTGAAAGATTCGCAGCATATGGGTGGCAAAGCTGACCCTTATTAATACTGAAACTAACCCACTTCATTTGAAGTGGGTTAGCCATTCAATAACATGAAGGAAATAATTTCATCGAGTTCCAATGATACTGCAGCAGACCACGTAATTCCACGCTTTTGTAAAAATTCCTCAGCTTTGGTTGCAGCATTCGTCACGATCGTGCCATGGTTGCGTTCAATTTCACCGGGAACTGTCGCTGTCGGTAAATTTCCTTCAATCCAGTACCGTTTATATCGCGACATTAGCTCATCTTTTTCGTGTTTCCCGAGGTTTCCGCCGTCATCCATAATGACGATATAGTCAGCAAGCTTACGAATATCTTCCACTTGGTGTGTCGCAAGCACGATGGATCGTGGGCTTTCCCCTTGCTCCAACCAATCAACTAGCAAATCAATCATCAGTTTTTTTGCTGGGATGTCGACATGTGATGTCGGTTCATCAAGGATTAATAGTTGAGGATTGCGAGCTAGTGTGAGCGCAAACTTTAGCTTCTGTTGTACCCCTTGTGATAGCTTTTCGAATTTCTTTGCTAACGGGACGTGAAATTGTTCAACGATATTTTGGAAGAACGCTTCATCCCAGTTTGGATACCATTGTGCGGTTAATTTTTTTAACTCTTGACCCGTAAATGGGAGAGATCCTGGATACGTTTGTGGCATGTAAGCAACCTCTGTTTTCCACTGTTCTGAATCGCCGTCAACACGTTGCTCAAAAAGCGTGACCGAGCCTTCATCTTGCTTCACTAAATTCATTAAAATTTTCAATAACGTACTTTTCCCCGCGCCATTACTTCCTACTAAAGCTGTCACAAGACCAGCTTCGATTTCCAAGTTAATCGGACCGAGTTCAAAGCTATCAATCTTTTTCGTTACTTGATTTAACGATGCAACATGATTCATGCTATTGCTCCCCCCTTATATTTTTCATTACGTCATGAAATATCATTTCGATCTCTTCTAACGTATAGTCGTGACGAATCGCTATTTCAATTGCCTGTTCAATTGCTTGTTTCACTGTTGACACCTTCACTTCTTTTTTTAATGACGTATCAATTTCAGCAACGTATGTGCCTTTCCCTTGGACTGTTCGAATGAATCCCTCATACTCCAAGTTTTGATACGCACGCCTCGTTGTAATGACACTTACTTCCAAATCCTTCGATAAAGCCCGAATGGATGGCAGTTGCGTTCCAGCTGACAATTGACCACTTGCGATTGATGCTTTCATTTGTTCTTCTATTTGATGATAAATCGGTGTCCGACTATCTTTTGATAATTGAATGGGTAGTTCCATCTTGCAGCCCTCACTTTCCGCACTGCCTTATTTAAAGTAATCCATTTTCTGCATATTTTTCGCTGCATAATGAAGCCAATATTTCACACCTATAATTGCAAGAATAATTGAAAGTACACTTGATAAAAGTGGCCAATGCTTCGCAGCTTCCATCGACCAATGGACGATTCCATTTCCAGTTAAAATTCGAATGAACACGAGCAAGCCTAATGTTCCCGCTATGAGCACAATGCTATAAATGTTAAGTTTTAGATTCGTAATATATTCACCTGTATCACCCGCTGGGAAAAGTGCTCCCCAATAAATGCCGAAGCTAATCCATATGATTGCAAATGCAACATACTCGCCAAGTGAAAACATGTGACTTGGGTCAAAAAAGATAAACAATGAAATAAAAAGCGCAACATATAGCGGTATCGCAATAATGAAATAATTAATAAATCTGCTCTTAATTAAAACCTCTCTCGGGATTGCAAGTTGATTAAGAAAGATAAAATATGCTGTTCCCCAACATTCATTTTCAAGCTTTTGGAACTGAAATTCCTTAGGTTTAAGCATAACGGGGACTGTACCAAACATAAGTAAAAACACAAAATCGTAAATAAATTTTAAACCAGAATCCGATTTTAAAAAAATTTCAAAAAGAACTATTGTAAGGAACACGAGTACAAAAAAAACTAACGGTAAACTCCTCCACGATGCTCTTACTTCAAACATCGCTAACGAAAAGGCTTGCTTCCACGTTTGCAAATGAACTTCCTCCTCCAACTGTTATACTGTGTATGTCTATATATACAGTATTCCGTAAAAGAAAAAAAGTCAATGCTTTTTTTGCACTGACTTTTTCCTAATAAACTTCTATTTTTGATCGACTTCATCATTCGCCAATTTTACTAAACAAAAAGGAAAATAAAAGACCTGCTAAAAACGTAATTACACTAAGAACTAGACCGCCTTCCGCCGGTATGCCTGGATAAATGACGAAAATCGAGCCTAAAATTAACCCAATAATAATCGCATAGGTCATAGTAGGAAATCGATCAAGAATGTAACGAATCCCTTTACTGCTTACGACAAACCCGATTATGACACCCGCACCAATCGTTACAATGATAGGCAAGTTCAATGTGGATAATGCGCGAATCGCTGTTGCATGCAAACCAAGGGTTAATAAGATGAATGATCCACTTATCCCCGGTAACAACATTGCCATGCTTGCCGCCCAACCTGCAAAAAACAAACGAATAACTGTTGGTAATGTTAGCGTCGTAATCATGACAGCGTCAGATTTAACAAAGGCAAGAGAAGCTAGTAAAACGGCGAAAATAAGCAGACAGACAAAATGACTCAGTTGAAATGTCCGCTTGACATCTGCTTGTTTCATAATAAACGGAATAACTCCGATGATTAAACCCATAAAAAAGAATTGTGTCGGTTCAAAATGCTTTTCTAGTAAATAATCAATAAAAGAACTAAATACTAAAAGGGCTGTTCCCATTCCAATGACTAACGGCAACAAAAAACCGATGTGCTTTCTCCACTTCCGACTAAAAAAACCGCTAATGGATGCTAACAAACGATCATATATACCTAATAAGAAAGCGACTGTTCCCCCACTTACCCCAGGAATTAAATCGGTAATCCCCATGAGTAAACCACGATATAAATTTCTCCACTCCATATATCTATTCTCCTCGATAATAATCTTCGCACGTTCAAATCATCGTCTCATTATATCATGTTTGTTCGGCAATTATTCGAAAAGAAAAATTTCAATTGCTGACTGAAATTCAGCATTGACATTCGGATTTTCAAGTGTATTTAGACTCTTTTCCTTTCCAAATTCATTCAGGCTTTCTGGTCCTTTCAAAATGTGAACGATAAAACCGGATAAGCGCCAAGATAATTAACACAATTCCAAAAAGAGTAAATACATTTAATCGTTTCATCATTTTTAATCCTTTCTTTTATAGCAGTTTCCTTTACGCAAAAAAGTTCTGATAATATCATTCTATCAGAACTTTTTCACGTTATAGAGCTTGTTTGATTTTACGAATGTATCCCATTCTTATAAAGAGAAAATAAACAATTTGAATGAGAGTAAAGCTGCCGAGGACGAGGATCGACTCCTTCACGAGTGAATAATTAAACATATTTTGGAGTGCCGTCAAGGCGATAGCACCATGAATAACCGCAACAACAATTGGAATAAAAAACAGGATAGCAAGTTGAACTGTCATGATTTTAGAAAGTTCTTTATTCGTTAAACCTAGCTTTGCAATCATGGCAAATTTTTTCTTCTCATCATTCAAGTCAGTGTAAAGCCGGAAATAGAGGAAGCTACCAGCTGCCACGAAAAAGACAGCCCCAATAAATAAGCCAATGAACAAGACGGCTCCATACGCTTGATTCAAACCGTTCCATGTATAGGGAAGCGCAAAAAACGTATGATTTTCTCCCCATTCAGGAATTTGTTCAGCAAGCCGCTTGCTTAATTCCACTGTCTCTTTCCAATCTTTTATATAAAACAGGGAATAATGTTCTTCGCTTTCATGTTCGGTTAATTTAGCAAACATCTCGTCGGAAACGATGACGAAATCAGAATGCCTTGGAAAAAGATTCGTACCAAATGGTTCTCTCAATTTTAAGACTGTATTTTGTTCAGCTAATTCAACCGTTCGCTTGCTTTTATATTCATTCAAAAGTTCGCTCTCGTAGTTAGGAGTTGCACCAAGTGTATTTTCATAATAAACGAGAACAGCTTCATCACCCGTAAGTGTTAGTTTTTCAAATGGACGGCCACTTGATTCCCCTAGATTGTTATAGTCTGTTTCGCTTACAATATGCCGAATACCCGCTTCTCCTTTAACAGGCTGGTTTTTCACAATCACTGTTGTTTCTGTAAATGGGATATCGCTTTCGTCTAATTCTCCATGAATGAGTGAGAGGCGTTCCGATTCTTTCCTATCCCCTTCCTCCGAAATGTATTCAAAAGCAAATGGACTTTCATTCAGCATGGAAGTAAATAACATTGAGCGAAATCCTACGAGCGAGCCGATAGCGGTAAAGGCAACCGTCGATACGATCGCTACGAAAAAGAATGTACGAGCATTGTCTTTCATCCGATAAGCTAAGTCAGAGAACAAAACGAGATTTGTCTTTTTCCAAAAAATTGACTGGCGCTTTCGCAATGCTTTTATAATATAGACGCTAAGTTGGGTAAAGAGAAAGTACGTTCCGATAATGACGATGATTGTAACAGGAATCATAGCTACTGCAACGGTTAAACCTTTGACAATTAAAGCAACAAAATAACCTATTGCAAGCAATAAAAAGGCCAAAATTGACAATAAAAGAGAAGCTCTCGGCTCTTTTTTCGGGGCGGCGCTTCCTTTGATTAAATCAACGAGTTTATTCCCTTTTAAAATAACAACTGTAGCAAAAGAGATTAAAATAAAAAGAAGTAAAAACGCAACAAACGTTAAGCCGATTGCTTTTAACGGAAAGTAGAAGTGTAAAATCTCCTGCAAGTCAAGAATGTTTTCAGCTAATAAAAGAAGCATTTTCGAAAAAATAAGCCCAAGTGAAATTCCCGAAATCGTTGCAAAAAACCCGATAAGAACATTTTCGAGAAACACCATTTTGCGAAGTTGCATATTCGTCATCCCATGCATGACAAGCAAGCCAAACTCTTTTCTTCGTGTTTGTAAAAACGAACTCATCGAAAAGAGCACAAAAATAAATGAAAATATATAAATAATTGCTTCCGCAAAATGCAAGCC
>DKGN01000040.1:0-7254 GCA_002453275.1 Caryophanales bacterium UBA6769 | reverse complement strand
CCCTCCTAACAGCGATAACACGTCAATAATTTTTTGGTAAAATGCTTGCCGATTGTCTCCGCGATGAACTTCATTGTACAACTTTCCATCTTTTATAAAAATGACACGATGGCAGTAGCTAGCAGCGATCGGATCGTGCGTCACCATAAGCATCGTCGCGGCATCAATTTTATTAATATTTTCGAGTGTCTCCATTACATCACGTGATGCTTTTGAATCAAGATTCCCTGTCGGCTCATCAGCAAGCAGGATCTCTGGGGTATGAATGATAGCACGAGCTATTGCTGTACGTTGGGCTTGCCCCCCAGAAATTTCATAAACACGTTTGTTTAAAATATCTTGAATTCCAAGTTTCGTAGCGACTTGAGCAAGCTTTTCCTTCATGACTTTCACTTTCACACCATCTAATGTAAGCGGAAGAACGATGTTTTCTTCAACTGTTAACGTATCAAGTAAATTAAAGTCTTGAAACACGAAGCCAAGCTGCCTGCGACGAAACAGAGCAAGCTTGTCATGGTTCAGATGAAACGGATTTTCCCCGTTAATGAATACTTCACCTGTCGTCGGTCGATCAATCGTTGCCACCATGTTGAGCAACGTTGTTTTCCCACTTCCGGATGGCCCCATGATGCCAACAAATTCGCCCTTCTCTATCGTAATTTCAATATTGTCAAGGGCTTTTAATGGCACCTTGCCTTCATAAATTTTGCTAAGTTGCTTAACGTTTAGAATTTCCACTGACAAGACCCCTTTCTGCTTTCTATAATAAGTGTACCTGCCAAGTAGGATTCTAAACTATCGGTTTACCTTTCAAGTCACTTACATGTTTGTAAGGAAAGTATATTGCATTGAATAACGAGAAGTAAAACGGAATGTTGGTATATCAACACTTTAGAGTTTCTTTCTTTATTTCACAACGCAAAACAAGGCATACAAATGTATGTATTTGGGGCTAAAAATCATTCGAAACGTTGGAACCATTCATTTTTGATATAAAAAAACACCCACGATTGCGAGTGTTGATTGAAAAGCACCTTATAAGAGATGACTTAAAAAGCAAGCAAAATTTATTTATTCATTTATATTTATATTCCAAATCACTTGATTACTACTTCCACCCGCTACATTTCCTGAACTTTTGCGAAAGTAGTACGTATTAGCGTCATAGGCATATGCGATAAATTGTGCAGACTGTTCTTTACCTGGTTCAATCTCTCCTTGAAAATCTTCAACACTATCAAATGCACCTGACGAATCCATATAACCGGAACCTTCCAGGTCCTCGGTCAACTCCATAGAACTCATAAGGTCTTCCGCGTTTAATGATTTGTCGCTTGTATTTTTGATAGTAACATCTAATAAAATCCAATCATCAAGCTCTGATTCAATGCCTTCAAACTCATAGCCCTTTGATTCTGCAGCTGTAACAGTCATATCATAATTTCCTAAAGTTGTGACAAATGAACCAGTATCTCCTATTGCTAGGTCAAGTTGATCGTCAGCCTCTTCAATGGATTTAAGAAGCGATTTCAAGTCATCATCTTTTTCCGAAGAATCTTCCTCTGAAGAATTGTTTTCCGTGTTTTCTGCTAAATTATTATCATTTGATGCATCTTTATCACTACATGCTCCAAGTGTCCATATAATAGATAAAATTAATATTGTAGTTATTGAGATTCGGTTCATGATTTCCTCCCTTATTTTTTTGAATGTGTCTACTTTAACAAACTAAAATTCAATTTTCAATAATTATTTTTTGCTTAATCCCCCACCATTTCCATCATCTTATCGTATTCGTGTATACGTAAGTTGATTCTACTGGACCTCTTACACCTTGTTGACTTTGTGGACCTTTTTCCATTAAAGCAGCAAAGACATTCTATAGTTAAGGTTTTCACATTTTTTTATAATCCTCAACTTTATATGTAGTTTTTTCGTCAACATCATTCGAATTGACGACAGGTGTCCCACCTTCATGCCTTTTTATTAACTGACCGTTTTTCCGTATATAACCCATTTGTAAGACTTGAATGGTCAGTTGAAAATATCACACGCATCGTTGTGCCAATGCCGACTTCAGATTCAAGTTCAACATAATGGCCTAGCTTCGTGCATACTTCCTTCACAAGATATAAGCCCATGCCTGTCGATTCACGATACACCCTACCATTTTCACCAGTGTAAAAGGGATTAAAAACACGTCTAACATCTGATTTTGGAATTCCAACACCTTGATCACGGACTTCGATGCTTGCTTTTTTTCCATCTGAAAACCCAACGATACTGAGCTTATCACTCTTTCCTGTTGAATACTTCACTGCGTTCGTGATGAGTTGATTGAGGATGAACGTAAGCCATTTTTCATCTGATTCAACGACGAGAGTTTCATCGATCTTCATTTCAGGATAAACGTGATTTTTAATAAAAAGACGCTTGTTTTCATGAATTGCTTGCGAAACGATGTTTTTTAGTGAAACAGGTTGTACTTGAAAGTCATGCTCGAAGACCTCTAGGCGAGCAGCATATAGCACCATCTCGAGTCCCTTCTCAATTTTATCTACTTCTTCACGAATACTAACGAACCGTTCATCATCTTCTTCTTGCACAGTCAATTCAATAACGGATAACGGGGTTTTCATCTGATGAACCCATTGATTAATAAACGTTAAATGATCACTCCGTTGTTGATTGGACTTGCTTAGCCTTTCGATATAGTGAGCGTACTGCTTTTTAAAAAGCTGACTAAGCGCGATAGACAACGGTGTATTTCCGTACGATTGATTTAAATCTTCTAATCGTTCAAGATCTGCTGATAATCGCGTATAAAAAGCTTTATGACTAATATAGCGATAAACGAGATAACTAATAAAAATACATAGTCCTATAAATAAAGCGTAAGAAGCAACAGGAAGTCGATTGTAGCCATCAAGCCAGAAAACAAGAATAACAGCTAAAAGCTGGATGAACGTCATGATAATTAATGGAAGATGCTCACGTAAAAAAAGCTTCATGTCTCGCTTTCTCCCTTTTCCCATGTCTGTACGAGTCGATAGCCTTCTCCACGAATTGTCTCAATCGCATGGTCAATTCCAACGTGTTGGAGTTTTTTGCGCACACGCGTCACATTCACGTTTAATGTATTTTCATCTACAAAGGATTGATCATCCCAAAGCTTTTCTAACAAGTTTTCTCGAGTGATGACACGTGGCATGCGAGTAAGTAACATTTCAAGTAAAATTGCTTCCTTCTTTGTAACGGCAACGTTTGTCTCGCGATAATGAAGTTCCATCCGCTCTGGGTATAGAATGAGACCTGATTGTTCAACGGTACGCTCCTCAATTTTAAGCGCATATTCACCGTAGGCCCTTCGCAAGTTGCTGCCAATTTTTGCCGTTACAACATCATAATGAAATGGTTTTGTAATGTAGTCATCCGCGCCATTCTCTAGCGCCATTACTTGATCCATTTCCCCATCTCGTGCTGAAATAAATAAAATCGGACACGTTGAGACTTGTCGTATCTGCCTGCACCAGTAAAAGCCATCATAACTCGGTAAATTAACATCTAATAAAACAAGATCGGGCTTCTCCTTAATGAAAAAATCCAACACTTTATCAAATTTTTCTGTTAGTACGACATCATAGCCATATTTAATTAAATGCTCACGTAATAGGTTAGCAAGCTTCGGATCATCTTCAACAAGCATAATTTTCGACATCGTTCTTTTCCCTCATTCCCTATTTCTTTACCGATTGTATAAAGAAAATATAGATGTTGCAATTTTTTGGTAACTAACATACAATTGGGTTAGAACGTATGTTCCTTTCGCTTCTTTGCGAACTCACCTTTTGTTCATGATATAATAAGTGCATTGATAAAACGATACACATGAGACGAGGGGAGGTGAATATTTTGGAAAAACTTTTAAAGCAAATTTTAGATAGACTATCCCACATCGAGAATACGATGGCGACGAAAGAAGAAGTTACAGAAATTAGACATACGATGGCTAATGAGTTTGCTGATATCCGAAAAACGATGGCTGATGAGCTAGCTGATGTTAGAAACACAATGGCAACGAAAAAGGATGTAGAGGAGATCCCATATATTAAAAAGACGATTATCGAGACAAAACAAGAGTTAAATACCGTGAACCAAATTGCCGAAGAAACTCGCGAAGAGGTAAAGCGAATCGTCAAGGTTCAAGCAGAACAACAGAAAGTGATAGAAGTTCTCTCCGTTAGAACGACAGAACATGAAGCGAAATTAAAATTCGCATAAGTTGGTATGCTCGGATGCTTAGACCTAGAAAAGTATAAAAGGCTCATCCAACGTCATTGGACAAGCCTTTTTTAATTACTCTTCTTCCCCGACATAGTCTATATAGATTTCCGCTCCTGCTACAATTTCCAAATCCTTCGGAACTAGTAAATAGAGTGCCTCTTCACCTATAATGGCTGTCGGATTCACTTCAATTCGCCGATAGTCCCCGTAAAACTGTACAATTGGAAATTCCTTTTTAATCGTTGCGACGTTAAATTCCATCTCCTTCGGAATATTTAATGTTAATGTCTCATCCTCCCATGACCATTGAAGTGGTTTAACATCTTTCATGATATTCGGCTTATCAGTTGCTGGTTGCGTTCGATAATACGTGATTTCAATTTTATGATCGTTTGACGTTTTTCTATCAACAATTATTGGAAAACCGATACCGTTTTCAATTTGGTTCGTTTTCATGAAAAGTTTGTTAGATTTATAATCTACTTCCATTTCCTCATAGACGTAACTTTGGTCAATCTCTTCAATTTTTCCTTCATAAAGTGAGTCATAAAACGTTTGTAATTCCTTCTCTACGTTATTCACCTTGTTCAGTTGGAAAACAGTAATTTTTTTGCTTATTCCAAACTCATAAATTCCAAACGATAAGCAGAGAACAGCAATATATCCAATAAAAACTAGTCTTGTAAACTTTTTGTTCATACTTTTTTTCGCTAAGTAAAAGACCAACGCCCCGACGCCAAATAAAATAATCAGTACGGTAAGGCCCATTATTATTTAACCTCCAATCGATTGGACAAAGCTGTCGCACTTCCGAATAGGAGGGCTGTAATGACAAGTATTTTTATTATGAAAATTACGAATGATGATTCATCCCCAAAAAATTCAATTACCGCATTACCTTCATTATTCCGTATTTTTCCTCCTAAGTACAGGAAACCAATATATGCTGCAGGTAATAGGACGATAAACACTTTATGCAACTGCACGAGCATTCCAGAAAAATATCCGATTGCGCTAAATAGTAAAACATACAGGATTGTAGCTAAAATACCAACTAAAAGTTCAGAGCCCGTTTCAGATACAATGCTTGGTTTAACTGGGGCAATATTAAGCGTGTAATACATGATTACGCGTGGGATGTAACGAGAAAGCAAGGCTGTTATACCTCCGACTAGACTGGCAATAAGGAGAAAATTAATGTTAGATAGATTGCTACTCACACGATTCGTCACAAAGGTAAACTCATCATTTCGGTAAGCTCTTGTCGTAATGAGGATTGCTGTAATAAACGACCACAACATCGTAAAAATAATGACGATATCTGCCGAATAATAATTTATATATATGGAAACCGTATTCGTCCCGCCCCCGGTCATTTCAATTGCATTAAATGAAAATAGAATGGCAACAAGCTGGAGCAATATTAACGTCGTAAAGACACTATAGTAGGCTTTCAGTTTAAATGCTGTTTGCTTTTGTATTAGTTTAGCTAGATTCGTCGTTACGAAAGACATCGTCAATTCCCCCTTGATGCTTACTCGTCAAATATACACACAAATCGCTTGGAGACACTTCAGAGACGACGAGTCCTTCAAGCTTAGCCCGATACAAATCCTTCTCGGTTACATGATTTTTCACAACAGCATATCGTTGGTCGCTTCCAACGCTTTTCGTATGAATAATATCTTCACTTTTCACCCATTCTTCGATTAGAACCGCATCCCCCTGAACCCCGATTGCCCACTCCTTCAACTCTGTCATCGGCAAATGCAGAAGGGCTTTTCCTTCATCTAATAACAAAACATCTTCAAGTAAGTGCTCAACTTCGTCTAAATGGTGACTCGAGATAATAAATGTGCGTGGATATGCCAAATAGTCTTTTAAAAGCGCACGGTAAAAATCGCTCCGAACAGCTTTATCCATCCCTGTTGTCGGCTCATCGAAGATTGTTAATGGACACCGCGACGCCAATCCGACAATCATATTGAATGTACTTTTCATTCCTTTTGATAAGTTGTGATGATATTGAGCAGGAGGAAAAGAAAAATAATCAAACAACTTTTTCGCAAGTCGAGTATCCCAGTTTATATAAAATTGGCTCGCTTCCGCTAATAATTCTTGTAAATTCAATGTTGTTGGAAAGCTCATTTCATCATGAACAAATATACTATTTGCCGAAACAGTAAGACTATTAAATGGTTCCTTATCGAACACTTTCAATTCACCAGTCGTTTTCAAGTAAAAACCAACTATCATTTTCAACAATGTCGTTTTTCCCGCTCCGTTGCGTCCAATTAAACCAGTTATTTTCTCCCGCTCAAGTGTTAATGATAAATTATCAATTGCTTTCATTTTTCCATACGTTTTTGTTAAATTCGTACATTCAACGACCGTCATTTTACATTCCCCCCATTCGCTAACATCGCCGCGTGGATCATCTGAAGTAATTCTTCTTCATGCACATTGAGCCGTCTCGCTTCAATTACAAGGTCAAGGACAAGGCGTTTCAACGTTTCATCTTTTCGTTTGGCTAAAATCACGTCCTTAGCTCCTGCAATGATGAACATCCCAAGCCCTCTTTGTTTATATAAAATTTTTTCATCTGCTAAGAGATTAAGTCCTTTTGCAGCTGTTGCCGGGTTAATATTAAACATTTCGGCAAGCTGATATTGAGAGTAGATTTTATCATCATCTTGAAATTTTCCACTCAAAATTTCATTTTCTAACCATTCAGCTATTTGTATGTAGAGCGGTTTTGAGCCGCTTGAGTCTATTATCAAAAAAAGTACCCCCTCCCACTCCGGTACATTACTGATGTAATGTACTATACAACAGTAATTATTCGTTTGCAATAGAATGATAGTTGTTTGATTAATCTGAACCTAAAGTTTAAAGTAAGGTTATCGATCTTTTTAAAGTACTATCCATGATTGTTCAAGCAAACGATAAAGAGAGTGAGTCATATTAAAC
>DKGN01000161.1:2714-3043 GCA_002453275.1 Caryophanales bacterium UBA6769 | reverse complement strand
AGAGATGGGGTGAGGAGTGATGCCGGCGGACTCCAATCAGCGCGCTCACGCACGTAACCCCGAGGTCTATGATTGGATTGAGTACCTTAAGGAAGATCCTAAAAACGAGGAAATTCAAACGAAGATCGTTCAAGAATATACTCCCCTCGTCAAAACATTAGCGAGTAAATTTTCTAAAGGTAGATCAATTCATGAAGATTTAGTCCAAGTTGGGATGATTGGGCTCTTAGCTGCGATTCAACGATTTGATGACTCATATGGCAAAAGCTTTGAAGCCTTTGCAGTTCCAACAATTGTTGGTGAGATTAAGCGATTTATTCGTGATAAAA
>DKGN01000161.1:2314-2463 GCA_002453275.1 Caryophanales bacterium UBA6769 | reverse complement strand
GTGGAGCGTCCATGTGCCAAGACGAATTAAAGAGCTAGGTCCAAGAATAAGAAAAGCGGTGGAACATTTAACCGAAGAGCTTCAACGTTCACCACAAGTGGAAGAAATTGCGAACCATTTAGATGTCACAGAGGAAGAAATATTGGAAA
>DKGN01000161.1:0-2161 GCA_002453275.1 Caryophanales bacterium UBA6769 | reverse complement strand
ACAGAGGAAGAAATATTGGAAACGATGGAGATGGGCAAAAGCTATCGTGCTCTATCTGTTGATCACGCAATTGAAGCAGATCATGAGGGAAGCACAGTCACTTTACTCGATTTAGTTGGTCATGACGAAGAAGGTTATGAACATATCGATCGAGAAACGATACTACATCATGCCTTTCAATCACTAAGTGAGCGTGAAAGGGAAATTATTGAATGCACTTATTTTGAACACAAAAGTCAGAAGGAAACTGGCGAAGAATTGGGTATCTCCCAAATGCACGTGTCAAGACTTCAAAGACGTGCCCTCGAAAAATTAAGAAAAGCAATTCGAATGGAATCCTCGGAGGCCTTGTAAATGATCTATTCTCACAATTTTACTAACATGCAAGTATCAGCATTTCAACGTGCCAAAAACAACAACGAGTATAATGGTGACAGTTATATTGTCATAGAAACTGACAAGTATTTCGTTTGTGGAATTGCAGATGGTTTAGGGAGCGGTGAACTTGCAAAGGATTCTTCTGAGGCGGCAATATTAGCAATTAAACAAGCACATCATTTGTCAGTTGAGGAAATGTTACGTGCAGCAAATGAGTCACTGTACGGAATGCGCGGTGTCGTCATGGCTGTTTTTAAAATTGACTACGAGGCGATGGAGCTCTCTTTTAGTGGAATTGGGAACATTAACCTTATGCTTTTTTATCGCGATGGAAAAGTAGTCAGACCTGTTACATACTCGGGTTATCTCTCTGGTAAACCTCAGAAGTATCGTGTGGAACGATTGTCAATTGAAACCCCGATTTTTTTCTTCATGCATTCTGATGGGTTCAATGGACGTATGAACAATCGAGAAATTATTTATAAAATGAAATCTCCGGAACATGCCGTTTACAATATAAAAGAAAGTTTGACAGAACTTAATGATGATATTACGTGTCTTGTAGGTCAAATGTACGAAAGCTCCTGAATGTTAGAGTATCAATAGAATAAATCACTTTAAAGCCCCTCAATAAAGGGGCTTTTCTTAATTAGAGTGAAACTTGTAGGCAATTTCTGATAAAATGAAGTCACTCGTGAGGAGGAATTAACATGGCTGAAACGATAAATAATGTATTCATTGAGCAAATCGCCACAGAATTACAACTAAGTAAAAATCAAGTGAAAAATACACTTCAATTATTAACAGAGGGGAACACTGTCCCATTCATTGCGCGCTATCGGAAAGAGTTAACAAATGGATTAGATGAAGTTGCACTTCGAGACATTTCCGAAAGCTGGCAATACGCACGTAGCCTTGAGACAAGAAAGGAAGAAGTGCTCCGATTAATCGCTGAGCAGGAAAAGCTTACACCAGAATTGCAGATGGCAATCGAACGAAGCACCAAAATCCAAGAAGTTGAAGATCTGTACCGACCATATCGGCAAAAGCGGCGTACCCGAGCAACGGTTGCTAAGGAAAAGGGACTCGAGCCGCTTGCAGAATGGTTATTTTCCTTACCAATTGAAGGGGATATTGAAGCAGAAGCAACAAACTACCTTTCAGAAGAGCATGAGATCACATCCGCCGAAGAGGCGTTGCAAGGTGCAAATGACATTATTGCAGAATGGGTGTCGGACAACGCAAGTTTTCGCCAATGGATTCGTAAGATAACATACGAAAAAGGGAAATGGCAAACAACGGTCAAAGATGAAGAACTAGATGAAAAAAAGACGTACGAAATGTATTATGATTACGAAGAAAAAGTTACGAATATTGTTCCCCACCGCGTTTTAGCAATGAACCGCGGGGAAAAAGAAGGGGTATTAAGAGTAAAAATTGTTCCACCTATAGAGGAAATTATTACATATATGCAAAATAAAGTTTTAATTAAAAATACAATCTCAGAAGCGTATATAAATGACGCGATCGAAGACAGTTATAAGCGACTTATCGAACCGTCCATCGAGAGAGAGCTTCGCACAGACTTAACAGAAAAAGCAGAAGAACAAGCTATTCACATTTTTTCGGAAAATCTAAAACAACTCTTATTGCAACCACCGCTGAAAGGGAATATTGTGCTCGGCATCGACCCCGCGTACCGGACAGGTTGCAAGCTTGCTGTTGTGAGTGAAACGGGCAGAGTTCTTGCCATAGATGTCATCTATCCGACACCACCACGAGC
>DKGN01000074.1 GCA_002453275.1 Caryophanales bacterium UBA6769 | reverse complement strand
TAAAATAAGTTCCACGTCGATTCGTACCGATATACAGGCAGGTCAAGTTGCAAGTCTACCCCAAACTTTAGGAAGATTTTATCGTATGAAAGGGACGGTCGTGACCGGTGAAAAAAGGGGACGAACGATCGGTTTTCCAACGGCAAATTTGCAAGTATCTAACGAATATGTTTTGCCAAAAGAAGGAGTTTATGCTGTCCGCATACGATACGAAAATGAATGGTACAATGGCATGTTAAATTGTGGATACAAACCGACCTTTCACGAAAATGAAGACGAACTAACGATAGAAGTTCATATATTCGACTTTGATAAAGATATATATGGGGAACAAATGGTTGTTGAATGGCGGAAGAGAATTAGAGATGAAAAGAAATTTTCTTCAGTGGAAGAATTAACGAAACAACTATCAGCAGATAAGCAAAAAGCAATAGAATATTTTCAGTTTGCAATTTAACTCTAAAAAAGGTATGCTACTACATGTAACATATGAAGAACCATTGCTTGGCAACTCGCTTCACCAACGATTGCTAGGGAATTGGGGATTTTAATTTAAGGAGGTGAGCCACTAATGGCACTTACTCAAGAAGAAAAAAGTGAAATTATTGCTGAATTTAAAACTCATGATAAAGATACAGGCTCAGCAGAGATTCAAATCGCGATATTAACGAAACAAATCAACACATTGAATGATCACTTACGTACACATAAAAAAGATCATCATTCAAGACGTGGTTTATTAAAAATGGTTGGAAAACGTCGAAATTTATTAACATATTTAAGAAATAAGGATGTTGTGCGTTACCGTAACATCATTGAAAAACTCGGTTTACGCCGTTAATCATTTTAAAGCGGGGGATTTTGCCCCCGTTTTTTTAATTTTACAAACGCTACATAAAATTATCTGTATTTTACGCCAACTTATTTTAGGGTATAATAGAACAAGCAGAATCCATGGTAGATTATACATATTTAACTTATATATGGAACATTGCAATCTACTGGATGATTCCTAATGAGACAGATTGAGAGGAGCACTTAAAATTATGAACGGAGATAAACAAGTATTTTCTTTAGATTGGGCCAACGGTAAGTTAGTCGTTGAAGTTGGTCACATGGCGAAGCAAGCAAATGGCGCAGTCTTCGTGCGTTACGGAGATACTGCTGTATTATCTACAGCAACAGCGTCACGCGAACCTAAAGATCTGCCTTTTTTCCCGCTAACAGTGAATTACGAAGAGCGTTTATATGCTGTCGGAAAAATTCCAGGGGGGTTTATTAAACGTGAGGGCAGACCAAGTGAAAAGGCCGTTTTAGCTAGTCGATTAATCGACAGACCGATACGTCCCCTCTTTGCAGAAGGCTTTCGAAATGACGTGCAAGTGATTAGCACCGTTATGAGTGTCGATCAAGATTGTTCATCTGAAATTGCAGCGATGTTTGGTTCATCGCTTGCATTATGTATATCGGATATTCCATTCGAAGGGCCAATTGCAGGAGTAATGGTTGGACGAGTTGATGATGAGTTTGTCATTAATCCGAATGTAGAACAATTAGAAAAAAGTGATCTTGAATTAGTCGTTGCAGGTACAAAAGATGCAGTGAACATGGTTGAAGCAAGTGCAAATCAAGTAAGTGAAGAAGATATGCTAGAAGCAATTATGTTCGGTCATGAAGAAATTAAACGCCTAATCGCTTTTCAAGAAAAAATCATTGCCGAAGTTGGAAAAGAGAAATCAGAAATTACATTACTAACAATCGATCCCGAGCTTAAACAAGCAGTTGTCGATTATATCGGAGACGATTTAAACAAAGCCGTTCAAGTTACGGAAAAGTTAGAGCGAAATCGCTCCATTGATGAATTGACTCAAAAGGTTGTTGCACATTTTACTGACATTGAAGAAGAGCGAATTGATGAAGTCGAAGAAATTTTACAGGAGCTTACAAAACAAGAAGTGCGTAGCTTAATCATTGAAGAAAAAATCCGCCCAGATGGTCGTGGTGTTGATGAAATACGTCCATTGTCATCACAAATTTCTGTTTTGCCACGTACACATGGCTCAGGTCTATTTACGAGAGGACAAACACAAGTTTTAAGTACTTGTACACTCGGTGCACTTGGCGATGTCCAAATTTTAGACGGCTTAGGAACAGAAGAAGAGAAGCGGTTTATGCATCATTATAACTTCCCATCATTCAGTGTTGGAGAAACAGGACCAATCCGGGGACCAGGTCGGAGAGAAATTGGTCACGGTGCACTAGGTGAACGTGCACTAGAAATCGTCATGCCCTCGGAGGAAGCTTTTCCATATACGATTCGACTCGTCTCTGAAGTGCTTGAATCGAATGGCTCATCTTCCCAAGCGAGCATTTGTGCTAGTTCATTAGCGATGATGGATGCAGGGGTACCTATTGAGGCACCTGTTGCTGGTATTGCGATGGGATTAGTGAAAGAAAATGAGAATGTTGTTGTTCTCTCAGACATTCAAGGGATGGAAGATGCATTAGGAGATATGGATTTTAAAGCCGCTGGCACAGGCAAAGGGATAACCGCATTACAAATGGATATTAAAATTGCTGGGTTAGACCGTGAGATTTTACAAGAAGCGTTATCACAAGCGAAAAAGGGACGTTTACACATTTTAGAACATATGAATAATGTAATTGCAGAACCTAAGAAAGAACTGTCTCCATATGCACCAAAAATCTTAACGATGGCGATTAACCCTGATAAAATTCGCGATGTAATCGGACCAAGTGGAAAAACGATTAATAAAATTATCGAGGATACTGGGGTGAAAATTGACATCGAACAAGATGGGACAATTTTTATCGCATCGGATGATCCAGACATGAACGATAAAGCGCGCCAAATTATTGAAGATTTAATTCGTGAAGTTGAAGTCGGGACAACCTATTTAGGCACAGTTAAAAGAATTGAGAAGTTCGGTGCATTTGTAGAATTATTCAGTGGAAAAGAAGGTCTCGTTCATATTTCTGAGCTTGCCGAAGAAAGAGTGAAGAAAGTTGAAGATGTATTAAAGCTTGGTGAGCAAGTCCTTGTGAAGGTGAAAGAAATTGATCGACAAGGTCGCATTAACCTCTCAAGAAAAGCAGTTTTGAAAGAGCAAAAAGAAAAAGCCAACGTTGAATAAGCAACAGTAGAGGAGCACTAACTGTGTCTCCTTTTTTGGTCTAACGTGTCCACCGTCATCATATCATTTGATGAGAGGTGGATTTTATTATGAAAAGACAAATTGGACAAGGA
Organism: Caryophanales bacterium UBA6769; assembly: GCA_002453275.1. Classification (GTDB taxonomy): domain Bacteria; phylum Bacillota; class Bacilli; order Bacillales; family UBA6769; genus Pueribacillus. Next base: position 24,060 of record DKGN01000074.1, on the reverse strand, counting down.
ATCATATTTTTATTTTTATTTATTGTATCGTATCAATTTTTTGAAAACCCATATACATCTCAATACATCGACAGTTGGAAAGAACAAGCAACATTTCAAGCCTCTTCAACTGATTCGCTTTACAAAGAAATTGAAAAAAAGTCTCACGCTTATGAAGAACAGGCAGTTGATGCAACGATTGATCGCGTTTGGAAAGCAGTTCCAGGATACAATGGACTAAAAGTTGATAAACAAAAGTCTTATACCAACATGAAGCAAGCAGGCATTTTTGATGAAAAAAAACTTATCTTAAAGGAAACGAAACCAAAAGTAACATTAGATAATCTTGAGCCGTCCCCCATTTATAAAGGGAATCCCGCAAAAGCAATGGTTGCCTTTCAAGTGAACGTTGCTTGGGGTAATGAATATTTACCTGAATTACTTAAAATATTGAAGAAACACGACATAACAACAACGTTTTTTCTTGATGGATCATGGACAAAAAAGAACCCTCGATTAGCGAAAATGATTGCGGAGGAAGGGCATGAAATTGGAAACCATGCCTATTCCCATCCCGATTTTCAAAAGTTATCAAGCGAAAAAATGCGTGAAGAATTAACAATGACAAGTAACGTTATTGAAGCGACAGTAAAAAGAACGCCGAAATGGTTTGCACCGCCTAGTGGAAGCTTTAATGCAAATACAATAAAAGTTGCTCGAGGACTTGAAATGAAGACCGTTTTATGGACGGTTGATACTGTCGATTGGAAATCCCCCAATCCTGACGAAATGGCAAATCGCGTTATTCAAAAAGCTCATCCAGGCGCAATGATTTTAATGCATCCAACGAAATCTTCAGCAGAAGGACTAGATAAATTAATCAAAGGAATTGAGCAGAAAGGGTTGAAAATCAGCACAGTTTCAGACCTTTTAAGCGAGAAACGTTTCCCTTAATATCAATTGTCTCTTCGCTTTATACGTGATATAGTGTTAAGGGTTAATACGGAAAAAAGCTGCAACTTAGGGGGAAAAAGGTTGATCACTAAACATAGATGCGCAAACGGTGTCAGAATAATAGTGGAAAAAATTCCAACCGTGCGTTCTGTTGCAATTGGGGTCTGGATTGGAGCGGGCTCCAGATATGAAACGCCAGAAACGAATGGAATTTCACATTTTTTAGAGCATATGTTTTTCAAAGGAACCGAAACGAAAAATGCACGAGAAATCGCCGAAGCATTTGATGCAATCGGTGGCCAGGTTAATGCATTTACTTCTAAAGAATACACGTGCCTTTATGCAAAGGTTTTAGATGAAAAAGCAGAATATGCACTTGATTTACTATCTGATATGTTTTTTAATTCTGTATTTCTCGAGGAAGAATTAAAAAAAGAAAGAAATGTCGTATTAGAGGAAATCAGCATGTACGAAGATACCCCGGATGATATCGTGCATGAATTATTAAGTGTTGCCAGTTTTGGAGAACATCCACTCGCTTATTCAATATTAGGCACAAAGAAAACACTACTCGAAATGGATCGTTCCACGTTAGAAGCCTACAGACAAGAGCTTTACACACCAGAAAATATTGTAATTTCAGTCGCTGGGAATGCTTCGGATTCATTAATTAAAGCGATTGAGGCTCATTTTGGCACGTATGAAAGTGAGTCTATTAAACCTATACTTGAACGACCAACGATCCATCATAATAAGTTGACACGTCAAAAAAAGACAGAGCAATCTCATTTATGCCTTGGGTTTTCTGGCTTGCCTTATGGGGACGAACGACTTTACGATCTTGCTGTTTTAAATAACCTTCTTGGTGGAAGTATGAGTAGTCGTTTATTTCAGGAGATTCGGGAAGAAAGAGGACTCGCTTATTCAGTTTTCTCATATCATACTTCATTTATAGATACTGGACTACTTACAATCTACGCAGGCACTGCCCCTGATCAAGTGGATGAAGTCTATGAAACAATTTTAACGACACTTGAAGATTTACACGAGGATGGCATTACGGCTCGAGAAATCGAAAACAGTAAAGCGCAATTAAAAGGAAACTTAATGCTTAGCTTAGAAAGTACAAATAGCAGAATGAGCCGAAATGGAAAGAATGAATTGTTACTTCAAACCCAACGATCATTAGATGACATGATCGCTAGCATTGAAGGTGTGACAATTGAAACTGTCAATAACCTAGCGAAAGACTTACTAGATACCGAATACTCCCTTTCGTTTATAGGTCCTACTAACAAAACATTTACTACGTAATGAATCGTACAAACCTTGATCCCAATATCTATTGGTGATCGGGTTTTTTTATGTTTATAAGACTTTTTATTCATAAAAATGTAAGTTTGGCTTATGTTTGTAAAAAGGCAAACAGTGAAACCGAGGGGAGATTTAGAATGAGACTTAGCGAGTTAAGCGGGAAGGAAATCGTTCATATCGTTGATGGGAAGCGACTCGGTGTGTTAGGGCAAACCGACTTAGTTTTCGATGAAAAAACCGGGGAAATTCAAGCACTTTTAATTCCAGAAGGTCCAGCATTTTCGATTCGCAAACAAAAAAAAGAAATTACGATTCACTGGAAGCAAATAAAAACAGTCGGTCGAGATATTATACTCGTTGATAATGATGAGAAGATTAGATGATTGTACCTTACTAGTTTATTAGCACAAACATAAAATAAAATACATTAGTTGTTAAAATGAGGGAACAGCTTCTGTTCTCTCGCTTTTTTTATCACGGTATATCATATGAGAAACGTTACGATACAGAGAAAGGGAGTGTCACGATGTTAACGGATCTTCATATAACTATTATAGGCGGTGACGCTAGGCAGATCGAAGTTATCCGGAAACTCGATGAAAAGGACGCAATGGTCACCCTAATTGGCTTCGATAATCTTGATCACGGTTTTACTGGCGCAGTTAAAAAAAGAATAGAGGAAATCCAATTTGAAACGGTCGATGCCATCATGTTACCGGTAAGCGGCACGAGCGAGAGCGGCGAAGTCGAGACGACATTTTCGAATGAGTTGATTACACTTACTGAAGAAATGTTAATGCAAACGCCTGAACATTGTGTTGTTTTTACCGGGATTAGCAATGAATATTTAGTACAGATTACAAAAAAAGCAGACAGGAAATTAGTGAAATTACTTGAGAGAGATGATGTTGCTATTTACAACTCGATTCCTACAGTTGAAGGTACGATTATGATGGCAATTCAACATACTGATATTACAATTCATAGCTCAGAAACTTTAGTTTTAGGCTTTGGACGTACCGGTATGTCAGTCGCCAGAGCATTTGATGCTTTAGGGGCAAAAGTAAAAGTTGGAACGATTAAATCACCTGATATGGCAAGAATTACCGAGATGAAGCTAACCCCATTTAATCTAAATGAACTTCAACATGCAGTTATAGATGCAGATATTATTATTAATACGATCCCCGCGCCGATTCTTAAAGCAAATATCATTGCAAAAATGCCATCGAATACACTAATTATTGATTTGGCATCGAAGCCAGGTGGGACTGATTTTCGTTATGCAGAAAAAAGAGGAATAAAAGCTTTACTCGCTCCGGGACTTCCAGGTATTGTTGCTCCAAAAACCGCGGGGAAAATAATTGCAAATGTTCTCATTAAACAGTTGGATGATTTGAAGAGAGCTTGAAAGGAGAGTCATTTGTGAGATTAGAAGGAAAACATATTGGATTTGGTTTAACAGGTTCTCATTGTACGTATGATGTTGTTGTACCGCAGTTTCAAAGGTTAATTAATGAAGGGGCAACCGTTACACCATTTGTAACATACACTGTGAAAAATACTGTCACAAAATTTGGGGATGGAAGAGATTGGGTTAAAAAGGTAGAAGAAATTTCAGGGAATGAAGCGGTTGACTCGATGGTGAAGGCCGAACCATTCGGACCACAAACACCGTTAGACTGTATGATAATCGCGCCATTAACAGGCAATTCTATTAGTAAATTCGCAAATGCGATGACCGATTCACCTGTACTAATGGGAGCCAAGGCGACGTTAAGAAATCAAAACCCTGTCGTACTTGGAATCTCAACAAACGATGGTCTCGGGCTAAATGGGATCAATATTATGAAATTGATGGGTACAAAAAATATCTTTTTTATTCCATACGGTCAAGATAGCCCCCATACAAAGCCGAATTCATTAGTTGCTAACATGGATCTATTAGTTGATACGATTGAATCAGCACTGAAAGGAAAGCAGCATCAACCTGTGTTAATTGCAAAGTAAATTGAATTTCGTCTCCCATACAGATGGCCTAATTACAAACGTTAAAAAATAAGAATAATGTAAAGAGGTTTACAGCCATTCGATTAAACTTTACAATATAGTAGATCAGATTCGTTTTTTTCAAACTATGGAGCAATCATTTTACAAATAGAGAGCGAAAAGAATGTATGGGAGGCAATTTTTAAATGAATCAAAATCAAACGTTTAATGTGGCAATTGTAGGTGCGACAGGAGCGGTTGGTCAACAATTATTAAATATGTTAGAACAACGTGACTTTCCAATTAACGAATTAACACTGCTTTCATCAAGTCGAAGTGCAGGAAAGAAAATAACATTTAAGTCTGAAGAATATACAGTGCAAGAAGCGACTACAGATTCTTTTGAAGGTATTGAGATTGCCTTTTTTAGTGCTGGAGGCTCAGTGTCAAAGAAATTAGCACAGGCGGCTGTTCAAAGCGGAGCAGTTGTTATAGATAATACGAGTGCATTTCGTATGGATCCTAACGTTCCATTAGTCGTTCCAGAAGTGAATGAAGCAGAACTTCACAATCATACTGGACTTATTGCTAATCCGAACTGTTCGACGATCCAAATGGTTGTGGCGCTTGAACCGATTCGTAAACAATACGGATTATCGAAAGTCATTGTCTCCACATATCAAGCTGTATCAGGAGCGGGAGTTGAGGCAATCGATGAAATGTACGAGGAAACGAAAGCAATTCTTGATGGAGCTGAAATTAATCCACAAATGTTGCCAGTAGCAAGTGATGAAAAACATTACCAAATTGCATTTAACGCAATTCCACAAATTGATAAATTTGAAAGTACTGGTTACACATTTGAAGAAATGAAAATGATTAACGAGTCGAAGAAAATTTTAAATGTTGACGGGCTAGAAGTGGCTGCTACTTGTGTTCGAATTCCAGTCGAAACAGGTCATTCAGAATCCGTTTATGTTGAAGTTAAAGAGGGAAACCCTGCGGTCGATGACATTAAACAATTGTTACAACAGTCTGATGGTATCGTCGTACAAGATACCCCTGAAGAGCAATTGTATCCGTTGCCGATTGATGCCGTCGGAAAAGACGACGTCTTTGTCGGCAGAATTCGTAAGGACCTTGACCGTGACAATGGTATTCATATGTGGGTTGTTGCGGATAACTTACTCAAAGGGGCAGCCTTGAATTCTGTGCAAATTGCTGAAAGTCTAATCAAGCAAAACTTGTTAAAAAAATAAACAGATGTTTGTTGCGCTTAAGTGAGACTATAATTAAAAAGTAGGTGGTCCGATGAAAGTCATCATCCAAAAGTTTGGAGGTTCATCTCTGAAGGATGATGTCGGAAGGAGAAAAGCGACCAATCATATTATAAGCGCTATACAGGAAAAATATCGAGTTATTGTCGTTGTATCTGCAATGGGAAGAGAAGGAGACCCTTATTCTACAGACTCCCTGCTTCGTTTAATCTCTTCACATGCAGATTCAACATTCCCTAAGCGAGAAACAGATTTATTAATGTCTTGTGGGGAGATTATTTCAGCCGTCGTCATGTCACATATGCTCTATCAAGCAGGTGTGAAATCCACAGTCTTATCGGGTGTTAAGGCAGGGATTTTTACGAACAATGATTATGGAAATGCAAAGATAACAGAAATTAAAACTGAACGGATTTATTCTTCCTTTGAAGATTACGATGTTGTCGTTATCCCAGGCTTTCAAGGTGTCGCAGATCATCAGGAAATTACAACTCTTGGAAGAGGGGGGAGCGATACGACTGCCTCTGCCTTAGGTGTGGCTTTGCAAGCGGATTATATTGATATTTTTACAGATGTAGAAGGGATTATGACAGCAGACCCTAAAATTGTGGATGAAGCGAGAGCGTTGGAAGCAGTGACATACAATGAAGTTTGTAATTTAGCTTATCAAGGCGCGAAGGTAATCCATCCACGTGCAGTAGAGATTGCGATGCAAGCGAAGGTACCGATTAGAATTCGCTCGACGTTTTCGCAATCAGAAGGTACGATTGTGAGCGATGATTTGAATAATGAAAATAGACAACACCGTAAAATCTTCGACCGCACGATTACTGGAATTACACATGTGAATGATGTATCACAAATTAAAGTTACCGTAAAAGAAGGTCTTCAAGATTTACATGATCGAATTTTTAAAGCGATGGCAGAACACGATATAAGCGTTGATTTTATTAATATTAGTCCAAGCGGTGTCACATACACAGTTCCGGATGAGCTAACGCAAAAAGCTGTTATTACTATTCAGAACTTAGGATTTGAGCCTGAAATTGTCAGGAACTGTGCAAAAGTATCAGCAGTTGGTGCAGGTATGACGGGTGTGCCCGGTGTGACTGCTCAAATTGTGACAGCCTTGGCTAATGAGGGCATTCAAATTTTGCAATCAGCTGACTCACACACGACGATATGGGTATTAATTAAACAAACGAATTTAGAAGCTGCCTTAAAAGCTTTACACAAAGCCTTTCATTTAGAACGGGAATAATTTAAGTAATATGTATAGATGAGGAGATGGAACATATGGATTTTGGCCAATTAATAACAGCAATGGTGACCCCATTTAATCAAAAAGAAGAAGTTGACTTTACAGCTACGACTCGCCTCGTTCATTTCCTTATGGATAATGGTTCAGATAGCTTGGTTGTCTCTGGGACTACTGGTGAATCCGCAACGTTAACATTCGATGAAAAATTATCACTATTTGAACACGTCGTTAAGGCTGCTAAAGGACGTGGCTCTGTAATTGCAGGAACAGGGAACAATAACACAAAAGCTTCCATTGAATTAACAAAAGAGGCTGAAAGCCTTGGGGTCGATGGAATTATGCTAGTTGCTCCTTACTATAATCGACCGAGTCAAGAGGGTCTTTACGAACACTTTAAAATGATTGCACAAGCAACGTCACTTCCAATTATGGTTTACAATATACCGAGTCGTTCATCTGTCAACATTGAAGCAGAAACGATTATAAAGCTTTCAGAAATTGATAATATTGTAGCAGTCAAGGAAGCAAGCGGAAATTTAGATCAAATGAGCAAAATTATCGATAATACGCCTGAAGAATTTGAGTTGTATAGTGGTGATGATAGCTTAACGCTACCAGTTTTAGCGATAGGTGGATGTGGGGTTGTTTCAGTCTCTGCGCATATTATTGGGAATGAAATGCAAGAAATGATAAATGCATTCAAAGCAGGTGACTATAAAAAAGCCGCATCGATTCATCGGTTAATTTTACCCGTAGTTAAAGCTTTATTTAGTCAGCCTAGCCCATCTCCATTAAAAGCAGCACTTGAATTAAAAGGATTAGACACTGGTTTGCTACGTTTACCTCTTCTCGCTATTTCGGAAGAAGAGAAGGAATCTTTACGAGCTGTTATTGAAGATTTTCGCGAGAAAATGAGCCGAAACTGACTTTCAAAAATGAAAGTCAGTTTTTTGCGTATGGAATAAAAAGTGATCCTCTTCTACACCGTGACCTTCAAAAAAATTAAACTAAAATTAAAATCAGTTGTTTTATAAAATGACATTAAGCTATAATAACAATAACTCTTCAGTACGGTTTAGCAAATAAATGTAGCTTGAGAAGTGAATATAGGAGGATTACACATTGCATAAAGAATCTGAAAAAGTTAAAGTTTTTGCCTTGGGCGGCGTAGATGAAATAGGCAAAAACATGTATATAGTCGAAGACAATAATAATATATTCATTTTGGATGCAGGCTTAATGCTTCCAGAAAATGAAATGTTCGGCGTTGATGCCGTCATTCCAGACATTACGTATTTAATCGAAAATCAAGAGCGGATTAAAGCTATTTTCCTGTCTCATGGACATGTTGATCATATCGGAGCTTTAGCATATGTTTTGAAGAAAATAAATGTGCCAGTGTATGGAACAAAGCTAACATTGGGCCTTGCAGAAGAACTATTGAAAAGCTCACATCCGGTAAAACATTATGATTTTAGAATACTTGATTCATCAAAATCGATTAATATTGAAGGAACAAAGTTTACTTTTTTTAAAGTGAATCATAGTATTCCAGATGCCATTGGTATCGCCATTCATACATCTCAAGGAATCATTGTTTATACAGGAGATTTTAAATTTGATCAAACCCCGATTAATAATGAACATACTGAAGTAAGTAAAATAATTAAAATTGAAGAACAAGGGGTACTCTGTTTACTGTCAGATAGTATGAACGCTGAATCACCTGGTACAACACCATCTGAAGCAACCGTTGGTCAACAATTACTAGAAGTGATTTCTAATGCAAAGGGACGAGTCATTACAGCAACCTTTGCAATGAATATTCATCGGGTCCAGCAAATTATTGAAGCTGCTGAAAAGGTAAATCGCAAAGTCGCTGTTGCAGGACCACCACTTCTTAAAAATATTGAGATTGCAAGTAGACTAGGTCATTTGCGCATCTCGAAGGATAGTCTAGTTACCTTAAACGAAGCGAAGAAATATCCTGATGAACAGTTGCTTATTTTAACAACTGGGGACCAGGGCGAGCCGCTAGCTGCCTTATATAAAATGGCAACGAGAACACATAAGCAAATTAAGATTGAAAAGAATGATACAGTCGTCATTGCAACTTCAGCTACGATAGGTAATGAAAAAGCGCTTTCAAGAACAGTCGATGCGATTTACCGTGCTGGAGCTCAAGCTGTTTCTGAAAGAGATGGGGTCCACGTTCCAGGCCATGCAAGTCAAGAAGAACTAAAGCTCATGATAAACTTATTAAAGCCAACTTACTTTATACCCGTGCATGGCGAATATCGCATGCAGAAAGCTCATAGCGATCTAGCAGTTGAGTGCGGAATACCTCTGAAGAACACATTTATCGTTGAGAAAGGTGAAATTATCGAGTTCATTAATGGAGTCGCAAAAAAGGGCGGCAGAGTACCTTCAGGACATGTCCTCATTGATGGACTCGGGGTCGGTGACGTTGGCAACATTGTTTTGCGGGATCGAAGATTGTTATCGCAAGACGGTATATTAATTGTCGTTGTAACATTAGATCGAAAAAACCATAAAATCATCTCCGGACCGGAAATCATATCGCGAGGTTTTGTGTACGTTCGCGAATCAGAAGAATTATTACAAGAAGCAAATGAAAATGTAACTGAAGTTTTAAATAAATGTTTAGACCAGAAAATAAATGAATGGAATTCTTTAAAAACCGTTATTCGAGACTCACTAAGCGGCCTTCTGTATGAAAAAACAAAAAGAAGACCAATGATAATGCCAATCATTATGGAAATTTAAACTTGCCGATTCAGGCAAGTTTTTTATTTTTTAGGGGACGATAAGGGCTAAAGGAGATAGGAAAGGAGTAGAAAATAAGAAGATGAATAAGGCTGATAAAGAAAGACACCGAACGGCTCTAGCTTTATCAATTATCTTTTGGTTGGTAATTATTGCAGCAATCATTGGCATTATTTTAAGTGTGATTTAAGGAGGAAGTCGACCTATGAATAACCCAAAAGACAAATTTTTAACTCGGTATGACAATCAAGAGCAAACAAATGACGAGAACAAAGAACAAAAAGATTCTGTAGTTGAAAACATAGAGCAACTTGGACAAACGAACGTACCTCAACTAGAGCAATCCAATATTCATTGTTTAACGATAGTTGGCCAAATTGAAGGTCACATTCAATTGCCACCCCAAAATAAAACAACAAAGTATGAACATCTTATTCCGCAAATTGTTGCGATTGAGCAAAACCCAAAAATTGAAGGGTTATTACTTATTTTAAATACTGTCGGCGGCGATGTTGAAGCAGGCTTAGCAATCGCTGAAATGGTCGCATCACTCTCGAAGCCAACCGTCTCTCTAGTTTTAGGTGGTGGTCATTCGATTGGTGTGCCAATCTCAGTAGCCGCTGATTATTCACTTATAGCCGAAACAGCAACAATGACGATCCATCCGATTCGCTTAAATGGGTTAGTCATCGGTGTCCCACAAACCTTTGAATATCTTGATAAGATGCAAGAGAGAGTGATTAAATTTGTGACGACACACTCTAAAGTAAAGGCTGATGTATTTAAAGAATTAATGTTTTCTCAAGGGAATTTAACGAGGGATATTGGGACAAATGTCGTTGGGAACGATGCTGTAAAAGCTGGCTTAATTGATGGAGTGGGAGGAATTGGTCTAGCAATGAAAAAATTAAAAGAACTTATCGAACAAAATAAAACAAGTGAGGAGTTACTTCAATGATTTTATATACAGTCGTTCCTCAAGAAGCAATATTTACTTCGGAAGATGATGAAAAAACAAGTGGGGACATGGTCGTAGCAATCAACAATTTGCAGCTTGTTGTCCGACCTCAAGAAGACAAGTGGGAGGTTATTCGCTTAATTAGCAGTGATCCAAATGACTATTTAAATGATCAATACCGACCAGGCCAGTTACTTTCATTAAAGCCATCTATCCAGTAGTTGAATAATGGCAAATATGTTATAATATAACAAGGTTATTCGTCAAGACAAGCAGCCATAAAAGGCTGCTTATCTCTTTTAATGGGAAGATTTGCACGCTAGTATTTTACAAGGATACACTTAGATTTTCGGGAGATGAGCAAATGGCTAAGAAAAAAAGACGAAAAAAAGCAACTTGGCATCAGCAATTTACATATGAAATTATCGGACTCGTTTTATTAACGATGTCGGTCATTGGACTCGCAGAACTTGGGCGGGTAGGCAAGTGGATGACATTTGTTGCTCGTTTTGCAGTAGGTGAATGGTACGCAGTTTTGCTATTATTGTTGATTGTTCTCTCCTTTTATTTGATTTGGAAACGCTCACTTCCAAACCTTTGGACTAGAAGGTTAATCGGATTTTATATTGTTTTGCTTTCAGTACTGATGATTACTCACGTTAAATTTTTTAAGTTAATGGCAACGGGAGAAAATCACTCGGTCATTAAGTATACGTTACAAAAATTAATAGAAGATGGGAATACTGAAATAGGCGGGGGTATGGTAGGCGCGATTAGCTTTACCTTTTTTTATCAATTATTTGATGAAGGGGGAACAATGTTCATTTCCTTCACCTTGATGTTAATTGCGGTATTGCTCATTACCGGAAAATCACCAGTTGGATTTGTCATTCAGGCATTAACCAATTTTTATGAGATGTCTCATAACATCGCAACGAAACTTTTTGAGGATATTCGTGATTGGAGGCAGGCGCTCATCGATAAAAGATTAGCGAAGAACGAGACGACAAGGGTAGAAGCCGATGAGTCAATGGAACAAATTCAAATGGAGGATGACTTGATAGAAGAACAAGAGCCAATTATTGAAGACTTTTCTGAAAGTATTGCTCAGGAAAAAATTTATTACGAAGAGGATAACAGCATAGAAGAGGATGAAACGCCTCTATCTACACCAGTTATGATGCATGAACCGGAAAATGAAGCCTATGAGCTACCACCGTTGGATATATTAAATCAACCAGTGAAAACAAATCAAAATCGGGATCGTAGCCATATTTCTGAAAACGTGAAAAAGCTCGAACAAACCTTTGAAAGCTTTGGAGTAAATGCAAAAGTATTAAAAGTTCACGTCGGACCGGCGGTGACAAAATATGAAGTGCATCCCGCTGTCGGAGTGAAGGTGAGTAGAATTGTAAACTTAAATGATGATTTGGCATTGGCACTTGCCGCCAAAGATATTCGTATTGAAGCGCCGATTCCAGGGAAATCTGCGATCGGAATCGAAGTTCCAAACCAAGAAGTTTCATTCGTCACTTTAAGAGAAGTACTTGAATCACCAAAATATCAACAAGCGAAATCAAAGTTAACAGTTGCACTTGGCCGAGACATATCGGGTGAACCTCTCATCTCTGACTTATCCCGTATGCCTCACTTACTCGTTGCTGGGGCAACTGGAAGCGGAAAAAGTGTATGTATTAATGGAATCATTACAAGTCTGTTAATGAAATCCAAGCCACATGAAGTAAAGCTTATGATGATTGATCCGAAAATGGTTGAATTAAATGTGTATAATGGGGTACCACATTTATTAACACCTGTTGTTACTGATCCGAAGAAAGCATCCCAAGCTCTCAAAAAAGTTGTTAATGAAATGGAAAGGCGTTATGAACTGTTTGCCCATACAGGTACGAGGAATATTGAAGCATACAATGATGCTATCCAGCAACACAATAATCAAGAGGGGGAATACCAGCCTTATCTCCCATACATTGTTGTCATTGTAGATGAATTAGCTGACTTAATGATGGTCGCAGCTAGAGATGTAGAAGAGGCTATAACTCGACTTGCTCAAATGGCAAGGGCAGCGGGTATTCACTTAATTATTGCAACTCAACGTCCATCGGTTGATGTAATCACGGGTGTCATAAAAGCGAATATCCCTTCTCGAATTGCATTTAGCGTATCGTCTCAAGTTGACTCTAGAACGATTTTAGATATGGCGGGGGCGGAGAAGCTTCTTGGACAAGGCGATATGCTCTTTTTACCTGTCGGGGCTTCAAAACCGACTAGAATACAAGGCGCATTTCTATCGGATGAAGAAGTCGAAAAGATTGTCAATTTCTCCGTTTCTCAACAAAAAGCCGTCTACAACGAAGAAATGATACCAGAGGAAACCTCTACTGAATTAGCTGACGTTGAGGACGAAATTTATCCAGCAGCTGTTCAATTTGTTATTGAACGTCAAACAGCTTCAGTTTCGATGTTGCAAAGGAAATTTAGAATTGGTTATACACGTGCTGCAAGGCTGATTGATGAAATGGAAGAGCGTGACATCGTCGGACCATACGAAGGAAGTCGACCGCGGACGGTTCTAGTGTCTAATCAAGAAGAGGCCTCGAGTTAGGGGAGGCACTGTTCATCTTACTTCTAGAAATACGAGTTAAAAAGATGGTTACACTATGAAAGAAAGTGATAACCTCGCTATGAAAGGAGCGAAAGTATGGCAATCCTAGAAGAACAGACAAAAGATTTTAATCATTATCGTCTCCATTTAATTAATACGAAAAAATTTAAAACGCTCTCTTTAATTGTGCAATTGAAAAAGCCATTAACTGATGAAAGTGTAACTTCACGTGCAATCCTACCTTATGTTTTGCAAAGTGCAACTGAATCGTTACGTTCAGTTAAAGAAATTCGGGCTCATCTTGATGAACTTTATGGTGCAACATTGTCGGTAGACTTGTCTAAAAAAGGCGAGAACCACATTATCACATTTAGAGTTGATGTGGCTCAACAGCAATTTTTGTTTGAAGGCGACCACGTCCTTGAGAAAGCGATTAAACTATTAGCTGATGTTTTATTTAACCCTAAAGGGATAAATGAAAAAGCATTTGACGAAGAAATTGTTACGAACGAAAAACGTTCATTAAAGCAAAAGATAGCAGCGATTTATGATGATAAAATGCGTTACGCTAATATGCGGCTTATTCAAGAAATGTTTGAAGAAGAGCCATTTAGTCAAACGGTATACGGTAATTTAGAAGAAGTTGATCAGATTACGAGTCGTTCTTTGTTTCACGATTATGAACAAACAATTCGTGAAGATGAAATTGATGTGTATGCCGTCGGAAATCTTGAAAATGAAAATATCGAATCACTCATTCAGGAACATTTTGTTTTCCCTTCGGAGCATCGTTTGACGCAGACAGAAAAACCCGAACCATCGGTTACTAAAAAAAGGGAAGCTGTTAAAAAGAAAATAGAAGAACAAGACATTCACCAAGGGAAGTTAAATATCGGCTATCGAACGTTTACAACATTTAACGATGAAGATTATTCAGCTTTACAAGTTTTTAACGGCATTTTCGGGGGCTATTCCCATTCCAAGTTGTTTTTGAACGTTCGAGAAAAAGAAAGCCTTGCTTACTATGCTGCATCTCGTCTAGAAAGTCATAAAGGAATTCTTGTTGTCATGTCAGGTATCGACTCCATCAACTACGACAAAACCGTTAAAATTATTACTGAACAAATGAACAAAATGAAACAAGGAGATTTTACAGAATCCGAATTAAACCAAACAAAAATCATGCTTAAAAACCAAATGTTAGAAGCGATGGATGATCCGCGTGGCATCGTGGAGCTTCTTTACAATCAAGTTGTCGCCAACAGTTCGATGACGATACACGACATGCTTCAAGGCATAGAGAGCGCCACAAGAGAAGATATAAAGACAGTTGCTGAAAAAGTCCAGCTGGACACGATTTACTTTTTGAAAGGAAAGGGGGAATAAACATGGAGAGTACCTCATTTGAACACGTAGGTGAAACGGTTTTTTCTAAAAAGCTAGACAATGGGTTGCAGGTCGTCATTTTACCAAAACAAGAATTCAACAAAACGTTTGCTACGTTTACGACAAACTATGGCTCGATTGATAATCAGTTTGTTCCAATCGGCAAAAAAGAAAAAGCTCATGTTCCCGATGGGATTGCACACTTCCTCGAACATAAATTGTTTGAAAAGGAAGATCGAGATGTTTTTCAAGATTTTAGCAAACAAGGGGCTTCCGCTAACGCGTTTACATCATTTACACGGACTGCCTATTTATTTTCAACGACTCAAGATGTGTCGAAGAACTTATTGACCTTGCTTGACTTCGTGCAAAGTCCTTACTTTACAGAAGAAACGGTAGAGAAAGAAAAAGGCATTATCGGTCAAGAGATCCGCATGTACGATGATAATCCTGATTGGCGTGGTTATTTCGGAATGATTGAAAACATGTACAAGAATCATCCGGTGAAGATTGATATCGCAGGAACCGTTGATTCCATTGCAAACATTACAAAAGATATGCTTTACGAATGTTATGAAACGTTCTACCACCCGAGCAACATGTTGTTGTTTATCGTTGGACCGATTGACGAAGAGAAAATCATCTCCCTCATCGAAGAAAACCAAGCGAAAAAAACGTTTGCACAGCCTTTTGACATTCAACGATTCCATGACCCTGAGCCTCATGACGTTGTCCAAAAAACAAAAAAAATTCCGATGGCTATTCAGACTCCGAAAAGCTTTGTTGGCTTTAAAGAGGCGAACGTAAACAGGTATGGTGAAGAACTTTTTAAGCATGAATTAACGATTAATGTATTACTAGATATGATGTTTGGACAGAGTACGAGTCAGTATGAAGAGCTATATAATCGGGGCCTAATCGATACGAGCTTTTTTTATGACTATACTGAGGAAAACAGCTTTGGCTTTTCGGTAATTGGCAGCAATAGTGAAAACCCTGATGAGCTGGCAGAAACATTGTTTAATATGGTAAACCAATTTAAAAACAAATCACTAAATAATACAGAATTTATGCGAATAAAACGAAAGAAAATAGGCTCCGTATTGCGAGCGCTCAATTCTCTAGAGTTCATTGCTAATGAATATACACGATACCAGTTCAATGGAATGAACTTATTCGATGTAACAAAAGTGATTGAAAACTTAACAATTTCGGATATAGAGAGCTCGCTACATCAGCATTTTGATGAACAATCGTTTACTGTTTGTCAAGTTATGCCACAGACCTAGAATACGCACGTTTGTTATTTGCATGTAGGTGGGGAAATGAATTGAAATATGCTTTAATCACGGGAGCTAGCGGAGGAATAGGTAGGGCCATTGCATATAAATTAGCAGACGCAGGCTACGGATTATATTTACATTACAATAGAAATGAGCAAGAAATTCATAACCTGAAGAAAAATATTCAAAATGTACCTGTTTATCCCATTCGTTCTGACTTAGCAACTAAGGAGTCTGTACCTACGCTTTTGTCAGAAATTAAGCATGACATCAATACGGTTATACACAACTGTGCGACAAGCTTTTTTGGCCTCATGACAGATATGGATGATGAAGAAGTTTTCAAGATGATCCAATTACAGATCACGTCACCCTTTTTAATTACAAAATATCTATTACCGAACATGGTACAAAGTAAGTCAGGGAATATTATTGTAATTTCGTCAATCTGGGGATTCACTGGGGCTTCATGCGAAGTGTTATATTCAACAGTTAAAGGAGGCCTTAATACATTTGTGAAAGCATTGGCGAAGGAGGTCGCGCCAAGTGGGATTAAGGTTAACGGTGTTGCACCAGGTGCTATCGACACGCAAATGCTAAGCCATTTAAGTGAAGACGAAATTGGTGATCTTGAACAGGAGATCCCGATGGGAAGATTAGGGCAACCGTCCGAAGTTGCAGATTTGGTTGAGTTTTTGTTATCAAAGCGTTCCACTTATATAAATGGACAGATTATCTCAATTAACGGTGCCTGGTATTAAACATAATGTACGGAATCGAGCTCGGCATCGCCGAGCTTTTTTCTAAAAGTTGAATATACCTTCCAATCAATCTGAAAATCATTTATGATAGGAAATAAGCTTGTGTTAAATGAATACTACGATTTATAGAGTGGTAGGTGTTAGGATTGTCTGAGTTAGGAGAACGATTAAAGCAAGCAAGAAATGAACAAAACATCTCATTGGATGATGTGCAAGCAATTACGAAAATACAAGTACGCTATTTACGATCGATAGAAGAAGGACAATTTGATAAATTACCGGGCTCTTTTTACACGAAAGCGTTCGTGAAAAGTTATGCTGAAGCAGTAGGATTAAACTTTGAGACTTTAATGGACACCTATGGACATGAGTTACCTAAGCTTCCTCAACCTGCTGAAACACTTCCACCTCGAAAATCACGAACTTCTCTCACCCCATCATCACGAAGCAAGTGGGTATCTGCAGTACCAGGTATCCTAGTCTTTTTTGCTGTCGTATTAATCTTTGCTGTGATTTGGATGTTAAATATTAATTCCGATAGTGACGTTACTCTTGATGAACAAGGAGAAACGGGTCAAAATGTTGAAGTAGAGCAAAATGAACATGCCATTACTGATGATAAGAATCAAGCCGAATCCGTTCAAGATAATGAAAAAGCAGAAAACGATAAACAAGGACAAACCGATGAACAAGATGATGAAAAACAAGGTGCTTTTGAAATCTCAAGTGTAAGCGGTGATACGACAAATATCCTGTTATCGAATGCTGAGAAGTTTACGGTTTCCTTTGCGTTTTCAGGCAATTCCTGGCTGAAAATCCAAGGTGAAAACGGTAAAATGTATATCAATGATGGATTCACAGATGGTGACAACCCATCGTTTGATTTTGATGATGAAACGAGTGTGCGGATTCGGATCGGAAGTGCTCCAGATGTACAGATGAAAATTAACGATCAAGAAGTCAAATTACAATCAAAGCTTGCAGCACAAACTGTTAAAATTGAAGCGAAAAGTACAGATTAACTGCTCGTAATTTGAGACGGAGGAATGGGCTTGAATTTAGCAAATAAAATTACGTTATTACGGATTATTTTAATCCCAATTTTTATGATTTTTATGCTTGTTCCATTTTCAATGGGAGAAGTTCACCTTCTCAACCAAACGATCCCAACGGCACATTTTATTGGAGCAAGCATTTTTCTTATTGCTTCGGCAACAGACTGGCTTGATGGTTATGTTGCTAGAAAATACGATATGATTACTAATTTCGGAAAATTTTTAGATCCGCTTGCTGACAAAATTTTAGTAACAGCTGCCCTTATTTCATTAGTTCAACTCCAAATGGCACCGGCTTGGATCGTCATTGTTATTTTAAGTCGGGAATTCGCGGTTACAGGGATTCGTCTAATTGCGGCTGGGGAAGGCGAAGTCATTGCTGCAAGCGATTTAGCGAAATGGAAGACAGCCGCGCAAATTGTTGCGATTGCGGTATTATTATTTTATAATATTCCGTTTTCACTTATTTCGTTTCCTTTTGGTGATATCATGTTATGGATCGCGCTTCTTTTAACAGTCCTATCAGGTTTTGATTATTTTTGGAAAAGCAAGGAAATTATTTTAAGTTCTAAATAAACGTCAAATTATAAGGGGGGTTCAACGCTTGAGTTTGAATGCTGAAATCATTTCAGTTGGTTCTGAACTATTATTAGGTCAAATTTGTAATACGAACGCGCAGTTTCTGTCAAAGGAACTTGCGATGCTAGGCGTTAATGTATATCATCATACTGCAGTTGGTGACAATCCAACCAGAATGAAAACAATATTTGAACAAGCTTCAGACCGGTCTAACTTAATTATTTGCACAGGTGGACTTGGTCCTACGCAAGATGATGTAACGAAAGAGACATTAGCGCAAATACTAAATACTGAGCTTACGACAAATGAAGTAGCGTTGCATAACATCACTACCTTTTTCAAACGTGCAAACCGAATCATGACAGAAAATAACCGTAAACAAGCCTTAGTGATTGAGGGTTCCCATGTATTTGCAAATAATCATGGGATGGCGCCAGGAATGGCATATAAGCATAATGACAAGCTTTATATACTTCTTCCTGGGCCACCAAAAGAACTTCAACCTATGTTCTTAGATGAGGTTAAGCCCTATCTTCAAAAACAGGGAATTATTTCTCATTTTATCTTATCTCGAGTTTTGAGATTTTATGGAATTGGTGAATCCCAACTTGAAACTGATCTTCATGATATAATTGAAAATCAAAATAATCCTAGTATTGCCACCCTTGCTAGTAGTGGAGAAGTAGCCTTAAGATTAACAGCCAAGGCAGAGACTGAACAAGAAGCAAATCGTATACTTGATCAAAAGGAAAAAATAATTTTAGAAAGAACTGGAAAATATTTTTACGGCTATGACGCCACCTCGTTACCACTTGAAGTTTCAAAATTACTTGAACAAAATAATTTACAATTAGCGTGTGCTGAAAGTCTAACTGGAGGACTGTTCTCTCAGTTATTGACTCAAATATCTGGAGCAGGTTCAATTTTTAACGGTGGAATTATAAGCTATACAAACGAGGTAAAAGAACAAGTTTTACATATCCCACGTGAGATCCTAACTAGTGAAGGAGCCATTAGTTCAATATGTGCCGAAAAAATGGCAGAACACGTTCGTGAGATTATGGATGCAGACATAGGCATAAGCTTTACCGGTGTAGCAGGTCCATCTAAAAGTGAAGATAAAGAAGTAGGGACTGTGTTTATCGGTATATCTATTAAAGATCAAGAAACCGTCATTTATCCACTCAATTTGATTGGTAGCCGTGATTCTATTCGTAAGAACACCGCAAATTATGGTTTTTATTACTTGTTGAAGCATTTAAAGAAAGGTGAATAAGATTGAAGACATTTCATGAATTAAAACTATCGAGACCCGTTCAATCAGCATTGGATGAATTAGGTTTCTCTGAACCAACTCCAATCCAACAAAAAGCAATTCCTGTTTTAAAAGAAGGCCTTGATGTCATCGGGCAAGCTCAAACCGGCACAGGTAAAACAGCCGCTTTTGGCATTCCAGTTGCTGAAAATATACAAATGATTAAGCACGTTCAAACACTCATACTGACCCCGACGAGGGAGCTAGCAGTACAAGTAGCCGATGAGTTGAAAAGGATTACAAAAAATCTAAAACTGCAAATTACAGCTATTTATGGTGGTCAACCCATTTATCCGCAAATCAATGAATTAAAAAGAGGCTCCCAAATCGTTGTCGGTACACCGGGAAGAATCCTTGACCATTTACAACGTAAAACGTTAAAAACTGAACATATCAATACAGTTATTTTAGATGAAGCTGATGAAATGTTAGATATGGGCTTTATTCAAGATATTGAATTGATTCTGAATCGACTACCGAAAAAGAGACAAACAATGCTGTTTTCAGCGACATTGCCTAATGATATTAGAAAACTTTCAAGACGGTATATGGTCAACCCCGTTCAAGTTTCTGTTACGAAAGGAAACGAAACGGCCGATACAATTAATCAGTTGTTTTATCGTACATTTGAACAACATAAGCTTGATACGATGACAAGAATTATTGACACGGAAAATATAGAGGTAGCGATTATTTTTTGCCGTACGAAAAAAGGTGTCGCTACGTTGGCCGATGCGCTCAATTCAAAGGGTTACCAGGCTGAAGGTCTTCACGGAGACCTCACGCAACCCCAACGTATGAATGTCATGAATGCTTTCCGCAAAAAGCGCATTAATTTGCTCATTGCAACTGATATTGCGGCTAGAGGTATTGATGTAGCCCATGTCACCCATGTTATTAATTACGATATCCCTGAAGATCCGGAGCAGTACGTGCACCGAATTGGAAGAACGGGACGAGCAGGAAAAACTGGAATGGCCATCACGCTAGTGACACCCCGAGATGGAAGATTTTTACATGCAATTGAAATAAAAATAGACAATAAGATACCTGAAGGTGTATTGCCAGATGGTCAAGCGCTTCTAAAACGGAAGTTTAATCGTCTTAAAGAAGGAATGTCAGAACCAGGCAAGCGTCATCAAGCATTGTATGAAAGTTTTGCAAATGAGCTTTTAGCAGAGCAACCGGCTGAGAAGGTGATTTCTTCCTTGTTAGCACAAATGCTTTCAGTCGACTCTCTTCATATACCAGAGGAATATCAATTCGGAGAGACGGGTGGAGAAAAAGGTATGGTTCGCTTTTTCTTGAATGTAGGCCGGAATATCGATCTGTATCCTAAGCTACTCGTTGATGAAATCTCAAATCTCGCGAGTATTCCCAAAAAAGACGTTGGGCGTATTGACATTTTTGAACGTTTCTCGTTTTTTGAAGTTGCTCAGCGGATTGCTCCATTCGTATATGAAAGCTTAAAGCAAGAAGGTTTGAATGGTTCACGAATCTACCTAGAACCGGCAAAACCACCTCAACGTTCTTTGCAAACAGCTCATTAATCGAATAAATGTTCGCAAAAACTATTGGCAAGCACTAAAAAAAGCGGTATAATTAAATGTAAATTGATGACTAGTTCGGTAGAATCGTGCTTGTCATAAGGAGTGAATAGTATGAGTGAACGTAAAGCTGCTTTAGACATGGCGCTAAGACAAATTGAAAAGCAATTTGGAAAAGGCTCAATTATGAAGTTAGGTGAGCAAGCGGAACATAGAGTATCAACGATTTCAAGTGGCTCACTTGCATTAGATATTGCACTTGGTGTTGGAGGCTATCCACGCGGAAGAATTATTGAAGTGTACGGTCCAGAATCATCGGGTAAAACGACGGTTGCTCTTCATGCGATTGCAGAAGTACAAAAGAATGGTGGACAAGCTGCTTTTATTGATGCTGAGCATGCTCTTGACCCAGAATACGCCCAAAACCTAGGTGTTAACATTGATGAATTATTATTATCCCAGCCCGATACAGGTGAACAGGCCTTGGAGATTGCAGAAGCACTCGTGAGAAGTGGAGCGGTTGATATTGTTGTCATTGACTCCGTAGCTGCCCTTGTGCCTAAAGCTGAAATCGAAGGTGAGATGGGTGATGCCCACGTTGGTTTACAAGCAAGGCTCATGTCTCAGGCCCTTCGTAAATTATCTGGTGCGATTAGCAAATCAAAAACGATCGCTGTATTTATTAACCAAATCCGTGAAAAAGTCGGCGTTATGTTTGGGAGCCCGGAAACAACACCTGGCGGAAGAGCATTAAAATTTTACTCTTCTGTACGGCTAGAAGTAAGAAGGGCTGAAACATTAAAACAAGGGAACGAAATGGTCGGAAATAAAACGAGACTAAAAGTAGTTAAAAATAAAGTAGCGCCTCCCTTTAGACAAGCGGAAGTAGATATAATGTATGGGGAAGGTATTTCAAAAGAGGGCGAGATTCTTGATATCGGTTCTGATTTAGAAATTGTTCAAAAGAGCGGAGCTTGGTATTCATTTGAAGGAGAGCGACTCGGTCAAGGTAGGGAAAATGCAAAGTTATTCCTTAAAGAAAACCTGCCAATTAAAGAAGAAGTTGAGTCTAGTATTCGCGCGCACTATGAATTAGATGGTTCCGAAGCTGAAGGTGAAGAAGAAAATAGTGAGGAACAACAACAGGAAACATTGTTGACAGATTAGCAGACGCTTCTAAACGTCTGCTTTTCTTTTTCGCTGCTGTCTTGACAACCTATTTTCACAACTATAAAATAAAACTATGTATATTTGCTTGATTCTTACGAATTCAAACGTATACAAACATAACTGTGCTGTATGAAATGTGTAAAACTATCGTACAAAAGACAAGACAATTAACACTATTTTAACCAACAAGTAGATAGCAAGGGAGGTGAACGGAATGGATCTAATCATTTTCATCTCCACTATGCTTATCTCTGCAGCTGTCGGAGCATTTGTTGGATATCTTGGGCGTAAATCAATTGCCGAAGCGAAAATTTCCAGTGCAGAGCATGCAGCGAAGCAAATTATCGAAGATGGGAAGCGTGAGGCAGAAGCTTCTAAGAAAGAAGCATTGCTTGAAGCGAAGGACGAGACACATAAACTTCGTATCGAAGCTGAACGTGAAATTCGCGAACGCAGAAGTGAACTTCAAAAACAAGAAAACCGTTTGGTACAGAAAGAAGAGATTCTCGACAGAAGAAACGAGACGTTAGACAAAAAAGAAGAAACATTAGACAAACGAGAAGAATCTCTCGCCAAAAAACAACGACAAATTGAAGAGATTGAAAGCACAGTGGAGGGATTGCTGCAACAACAAAAAGCTGAACTTGAACGAATATCTGGTTTAAGTCGTGAGGACGCGAGACAACTTATCATTCGTGAAACTGAAAAAGAAATTACTCATGAAACGACGTTAATGATAAAAGAAATCGAGAATCGAGCAAAAGAGGAAGCTGAAAAGAAAGCAAAGGAAATTCTCTCTTTAGCGATTCAACGATGTGCGGCCGATCATGTTGCAGAAACAACTGTTTCTGTTGTGAATCTCCCAAATGATGAAATGAAGGGACGGATTATCGGTCGGGAAGGTAGAAACATTCGTACCCTTGAGACACTAACAGGGATTGATCTGATTATCGATGATACGCCAGAGGCAGTCATACTTTCAGGATTTGATCCAATCCGACGAGAAATTGCGAGGATTACTCTTGACAACCTTGTGCAAGATGGAAGAATTCATCCGGCACGAATCGAAGAAATGGTTGACAAGTCTCGTAGGGAAGTTGATGAGAACATCAGAGAATACGGCGAACAAGCCACATTTGAAGTTGGCGTACATGGTTTGCATCCGGATTTGATCAAAATACTGGGCAGACTTAAATACCGCACTAGTTATGGTCAAAATGTATTAAAACATTCGATGGAAGTTGCTTATTTAGCGGGATTAATGGCATCTGAACTTGGCGAAGACGAGAACCTCGCTCGTCGTGCAGGCTTGCTACATGATATCGGAAAAGCGATTGACCATGAAGTGGAAGGTAGCCATGTTGAGATTGGTGTTGAACTTGCTACGAAGTATAAAGAGCATCCTGTTGTCATTAATAGTATTGCTTCACACCATGGAGACACAGAGCCAACCTCGATCATATCGACATTAGTCGCGGCTGCAGATGCATTATCTGCAGCGAGACCTGGAGCACGTCGGGAAACACTTGAAACGTATATCCGTCGCTTAGAAAAGCTTGAAGAGATTTCTGAATCGTTTGAGGGAGTAGAGAAATCGTATGCGATTCAAGCAGGACGTGAAATTCGAATTATCGTTAAGCCTGACATGGTTGATGATGTGTCCTCTTATCGTTTAGCAAGAGAAATCACAAAGAAAATTGAAAACGAGCTTGATTACCCTGGTCATATTAAGGTTACAGTGATTAGGGAAACACGAGCAGTAGAGTACGCAAAATAAAGTGGTCATTGACCACTTTATTTTTAATGTGCGCCCAGCATGGGC
>DKGN01000131.1 GCA_002453275.1 Caryophanales bacterium UBA6769 | reverse complement strand
GAATACTTCGCTTTCCATGGGCACGGCCTCCGAAGTATAGGACATACGAGTGCAGGTGTTGCGACACGACGTCGCGTACTTAACCTGCCTTCAGAAGCAAAAAGCGCTTCTTCAGCGATCTTCGGACTCGTGCTTTTCCCATAGGTGTCTGCGTATTCTGCCTCCGCTAGTTGAACTTTTTATAAAACTAAATAAGTACTATATAAAATCAAACTTCGGTAAAATTAAAGGTAACTCTCACCTAGTTTTAACTGATATTTAACTTTACCGCACAGTTTATACAGGTTGTGTATGAGGGAGTTTCTGAGTGTTGTCTTCCCTATTATTAGATATCTTGTATGCCACCTGTCCGCACAATTCTTTCAAACCCGTCGAGGCTATTAATATTAAATATTTTTTCATAAAATCCATTCGATAACTGAATACATAAAGAAAGCTTGCCGATTGGCAAGCTTTAGGTGTAGGCAAAGACTTAGCTTCCCTTATAAAATTGTAACTTCAACGACCTTCTTTCGTGCTACAACTCTATCCTTTCCTAATGTAAATAAAGCTTTATTTCCTTTCTTCTTTATGCAAATTTGTTAGTTAAAGAAGTAATTCCATATATCTAAGAATTAAACTTTTGTTTTTCATCAGATGTTTTTGTTGCTTTTATAATCCCAATTAGAAGTAGTATCCACAATGGAGCATTCCCAATCGCATGAATTGCAAATGAAGCCCATGTTGATTGCGTATATTGTGCCATGAATGGAACTATCATCATACTAGGAATCATGCCAATAATGTGCCATTTTAATACAATATGTAATACCCAAGCCCATAGGATTCCGTTTAACATCCAGGCTAAATCTCCAAACATACTTTCTTGTATTGGCAACAGATATCCTCGCCACATCATTTCCTCGCTGAACATTGCAATTAAATGAATAGGTATAAAAAACAATAGTAGTTTCCAATTCCCTTTTAAGGAAACACCAAAAAACTCCTTTGGAGGGATATCGAATTTTTTTAAAGGATTGAATGGTGCAGGTAAATAGCTAGGTGGTGAAAATAGTTTATATTTCGCTAATATTTTTCCAATGGGTTCTAGCATCTGCTCAAACACTATCGTGAATATAATTGCAAGGCCAATCCATAACCAATCCCCTTTGCTTATTGGATTTAATCGAAATCGTTGCTGAATTGTTCCAACGGTTAAAGCACCATCTTCAAGTGCAATGTACATGCCTATGGATAAAGGTAATAACAGTAAAACGGGTACCCACAACCAAATCCAAAATGAATAAATTAAAGGGATACCTTTTCCGACCAATTTTGGAGTACCATAAAAGACACCATAATATATAAGAAAGCCTGGGATTGCGAATAACAAAATCTGTACCCATATTGACATTTGGGAACACTCCCATAGAAAGTAGTTGGCATTTGGTTAAATTTGTTTATTTTCCTTTATTATAAGACGAGTTAAAAAGTTTTTCACACGATAATCCGATACCCTAAAAAAATAGCAGGAACGGCTTTTGGAAATGAAGCGTCCTGCTATGTTCACTAGTATTCTTATTTATCCGTGACAATGATGTAAGTGGCACGAATCGGTCCGTGTACGCCGACGACGAGGTTCAATTCAATATCCGCGCTATTGCTTGGTCCTGAAATAAAGTTAATACAGGAAGGAGTAATGTCACCTTGCTCGACACGTTTATGAATTTCAGTCGTAGCTTGTGTCATTCTTGGAACGAGTGTGCTTTTCGGAATGATGACGACATAAGCGGTTGGGAGTAAACTAACGGAACGTCCTTTGCCCTTATCACTAAACAAAACGACTGTCCCTGATTCAGCAAGAGTAATATCGCTAAAGGTTATGCCGATATCTGCCTTTTCTGCGATCGCTATATTCTCTCTACCAATCTCTGGATCCCACATATGCACATTATAGCCTTCTGCTGGTAGTTCACTTTCTAATAGAGATTGAAGACCGTATTCCGCATACCTATCTTCATTCGATGTAATCACTCTTTTTGCTGATTGGTCCGCGATTAATTGTTGAAGCGAATCGGCTAGAGAGTCGCTCGTCGTTTTGATTACGTCTGTGTGAATCAACCGACATTGCTCTGTTAGAACATCTACGAGTTCATCTTGTGAATACCCCTTTAACACTTCTAACTGTGGGGCGTAAGACCATGTCGGGCGTGACACGTTTTTAGGTTGCGGTCGATTTAACTTTTCACCGATCCGTTTTAAAAACGTTTCACGATTATGAATCATTCCTTTTGTCATCATTGTCCACTCCTTTCAAACGGTTTTTAAACCAATCCCGAAATCGTTCTTTGCTCGGTATTGGAAAGTCACGAGATTGTGTCCATTCCTTTACAGGGCCTGGACCTTTTTTAATTTTGTCGTCTGATACGAATGGTTTGACTAAATATGGTGCTGTTTTTGTTCCCATTTTATATAAAGTTGGTGAACCGACACCTTTTTCAAAGGCTTTCATCGTCAGTTTTTCGCCAAAAGAGACGTTCCCTTCTTCTTCAACGATTTGGCGACGGTGTTCAATCAGAAGTTCATGTAACGGGATTTTCACTGGACACGCCTCTGTACAGGCTGCACATAAGCTTGAGGCGTAAGGAAGTTCCTTATAATCCTCATAGCCTCCTAGAATCGGGCTTAACACAGCACCAATTGGCCCAGGATAAATCGAACCGTACGAATGCCCTCCGACATGACTATACACAGGACATACGTTAATGCATGCAGCACAACGAATACAATGCAAAGCTGATTGAAAAGCAGTACCTAATGCCTCGGAGCGTTTATTGTCAACAATCACAAGGTGAAATTCCTCAGGACCATCGACAGCTCCTTCATCCCTTGTCCCTGTTAAGCCAGTAATATAAGAAGTTAGCTTTTGTCCTACAGCACTTCGAGTTAAAAGACTAACGACGATATCTAAGTCTTCCCACGTTGGCACGATTCGTTCCATACCCATGACCGTAATTTGTGTTTTTGGTATCGTCGTGGCGAGGCGTGCATTCCCTTCATTTGTAACAAGCGAAATCGACCCAGATTCAGCGACCGCAAAATTACAGCCCGTAATCCCGATATCAGCAGCTAGAAATTCCTTTCGTAACAATTCTCTTGCAAATAACGTTAGCTCTTCAGGCTTTTCTGTCTTCGTATAGCCTTTTTTCTCACGAAATGTATCACGAATTTGTTCTTTATTTTTGTGCAATGCAGGAACAACGATATGTGAAGGTGGATCTCCATCCAGCTGTAAAATGTATTCCCCCAAGTCTGTCTCAACGACGTCACAGCCAATTTCCTCTAAGACGGCATTCAAATTAATTTCTTCTGTAACCATCGACTTGGACTTCACGATTTTCTTGGCGTCTTTCTCTTGAACGACGTTTTTAATGTACGTCGAGGCTTCTTCAGCAGTTTCTGCAAAAAAAACATGCCCGCCTAACTTCGCGACATTTTCACTTAACATGTGCAAATAATAATCAAGATTTTCTAGCGTATGGGTCCGAATCTCTTCACCTAATGCGCGCCAGTCCTCCCAGTTTCCAAGCTCATCGGTTACTTGGAGCTTTCGACCTCTTAATCGTTCTTGTGCTGATTGGACGGCGTTCCGCATAAATTGATCGTCTAAGCCTTTTTCCACCCGTTCAAAAAAAGGATCACTCGAAATTTTCATCGACATTTACTTCACCCCACTATTCAATATTTCGGCAATGTGCTTCACTTGAATTGGTAGGCCTTTTCGGCTTATTCGACCGCCAATGTTCATTAAGCATCCGCAATCCCCACCAATTAATACGTCCGCGCCTGTCTCTTCAATATGTTGCACCTTCGCCTCAACCATTTCCTTAGAAATAGGGGTCATTTTCACAGCAAAAGTACCTCCAAATCCGCAACAATCATAGTGATGAGGCAACGGTTTTAAATCAAGACCTTTTACATTGTTTAATAGTTTGAACGGGGCATCTTCAACCTTCAATAATCTCGTCATATGGCATGACGTATGGTAGGTCGCTTTTGCCGGAAAAGCAGCATCAACATTTTCGACCTGTAAAACATTTACGAGAAACTGTGTAAGCTCATACGTTTTATCAATGAGTTGTTCAGCTTTCCTTTGCCATTCAGGTTCATCTTTCAATAGCTTTTTATATTCATGAATCATGGAAGCACATGAGCCAGATGGTGTGACGACATACTCCGCATGTTCGAAACTTTTAATTAACTGCTTAGCTGCTACTCTCGCTTCGCGTTGAAATCCACCATTAAAGGCCGGTTGCCCACAACACGTTTGCCCTTCAGGAAAATCAATAGTACAGCCGAGCTTTTCAAGTAACTCAACTGTATGACGCCCTGCTTCAGGATATAAAATATCACTTAAACAAGTAATAAATAGAGAAACTTTCATATTATAGTCTCCTCCTCCATTTCGGATAGATCAATTGCAAGCATTTGCTCCTGAACACCGAGAAGATGAGCAACCATTCTCTTCTCCGCCAATTCGACATTTTTCTCCTGGATTGCAAGAAAAATATTGCGATGTTCGTTTAATAGTTTTTCTGGCATTTCTCGCATTTCATATAATCGCGTGCGACTCGCTTTTAATGCTTTTTTTATTTTTGCTGAAAGCTCTTCCATTAAAGAAATAACGATTTGATTTTTGCTCGCTTCTGCAACCGCAAAGTGAAAAGCCCAGTCAGCTTCCTCACCAAAGTTTTTAGACGATAAATCTTGCTTCATTTGTTCAATCGCTTTTTCTATTTTTAGTAAATCGGCGTTGGTGCGTCTCTTTGCAGCTAAAGCAACAGTTCCCCGCTCTAGCATTTTGCGAACATCAAGCAAATCAATAATGTCTTCTTTTCGAAGGAAAATATAATCTGCAATCGGCTGATGCAATGAAACAGAGTCATAGTTTCTAACAAAAGTACCCTCACCTTGTCTCGTCTCAATTAGGCCAATTGTTTTGAGTGCACTGAATGCTTCACGAATCGTCGACTGTCCGACTTGGAATGATTCTGATAATGAACGAACAGATGGGAGTCGATCACCTGGCTGCAACTCCCCTTCAGAAATAATATTTTTTATTTGCTCCGCCACATCTTCGGACATTTTTTTCGTTTGAATTTGTTCAATTTCCCACATGAATCAGCCACTCCTACCCTCTAGTCATTAGGTGATCTGATGACTATGTATTAGCTATCAGTATATTTTCTTTTCTAGCTAGATGCAACAATTATTTTTCTGAAAATGACAATTCGTTAGTATGGACAGCATACATTAGGGGTTCCAAGATTCTGAATACTGTCTACAGAACATATGTTTTCTATACTGTTAGTAAAAGGAGGGAAAACAATGACAATGAACAAAAATGAAAGGATTGATCACGATCAATTATTCAAAGAGTTGCTTCAGAAAAAGCTACGTACGATTGATGACTTGGAAGTATTAGAAAAGTTATTAAAGAAAATTGTTGTTGCTGACTTACTCCAGGAAGCCGAAAACGTACTTGAATCCGCAATGAACAAACACTGAGAAAAACCCACCCGTTCCAACAACTAAGTGGCTCACTTGGCGAATGGCCGAATGTCTATCTAGCTATAATAAAGTGGAGAGCCAAAGGCCCTTGGCTCTCCCTAACATTTGCTAGAATTTTTACTTTGGAGGTTTTCTGGAAACTCGGTACTTTAGTGCCGAGAGGATGACTAAATACAAAAATGAATAAAAGTATTAGGCTGACACAATCTCAGTTGGATTTATTTTTGTAATTGAAATCATATTCATTGCCTCCATTACCTGCTGAATTCGTTCTATAGTCGCTCCACAATATTCGTTTCTTTCATCTCTAGAAACCTGTGACGGTGAAACACCTAACTTTTCAGCTAAGTCACTTTGAGACAATCCACTGTAGATTCTATATGCTATTAAGGTTTTTCCTATTGAACGTAAATTAATTACAGTCTCAAATTCTCCTCGTTTTATACGTTCATAATAATCTACTTCTTCTTTAAGCTGTTCATGGAAAGAAATATATGGTTGAATAGCAATTTCAATATGCTCTTCATCTAATCCAAGTTTTTTAAACCTTATTTTTTCTGACTCAATAAAAGATTTATCTTGTCTAAGTTTCTCTACTGCTTCTCGATAAGCACTTTCAGTCTTAATCATAAATTATCATCCCTTCACATAATTTATTTGATAATTTTAACTACTCCTTTTGGTCTAAATGTATCTCTCGTTTGTCTAAATGCAGAAGGAAACAACAATTCATTTCCATGTTAATCTAAAATTCCCGTCCTTGGTTCACTACCAAAATGTGGATACAATTCCACACGATATTTATGCCACATAGGTAGTTGTTTTTTTTGTATATCCTTTATACGGTTTACGTGATTTACTGTCCCATGTCCATATTTTATCTGGTTCACCAATATTTAATTCTCTAACCATTGTTGGAAAATCCCTAACGTCGCATTCAAAATAACCATCAATATCGTTTGGATGAGCTTTATCTTCCACAAATGAGCCATTAATAAAAATTTCCCTAACACCAACTGCCCAAAGCTGCTTAACCATTATTTCCAATTGATTAACCAAAAATGCTCTCCATTGTTGATTCCAAACAGGAATATCTGGATGTCCAATGACCAAAAGAGAATGTTTTAATTCCTCAATCGTTAATTCGTAATCTCCTGGTGGTAATAAGCCCAAATCATTAAACTCCATGATAAATTCCCTCACCCTTCGATTTTAGATTAACATTTATGTTAATTTAACATAAATGTTATGTTGATTATAACATCCTTTTAGCACGAATGGAACTTGATCCTGCGAGAACAGAATTGCTGATCGGATTTTTCGAAACCTATTTAAAATTAAACCAAGATGAAGCACATACATTAGAAGCTGAATTTCAAAATTCCAATGAAATGGAGGCGAACGTAATGGAGATTATTTCTTCATACCGAAAAGAAGGAAGACTGGAAGGTAGAATTGAAGGTAAAAGAGATTCGATTTTTACAATTTTTGAGACGAAATTCGATTTCTCATCTCAAAATCTACAGGAAAAGCTACGTACGATTGATGACTTGGAAGTATTAGAAAAGTTATTAAAGAAAATTGTTGTTGCTGACTCACTCCAGGAAGCCGAAAACGTACTTGAATCCGCAATGAACAAGCACTAAGCAAACCCCATCCTTTTCAAACCGCCCATGCACAAAGCATGAGCGGTTATTTTATTAGGTGCAAGGACGCTCTCCCAGGAAAGGGTATAATAATAAGGTGAATTAGTTATGAAAGTGATGGATAGAAAGAAGGAAACTAAAAGAAGAAGTCTTAACTTGCCTTTAGCCAATGCCGAACTTTCCCATTAAGATAGAAAGGTTCTTAGAAACAATAAACTCCTTTTGACACAATTGAGACAATGGCGTTCTACACCATTCGGATTGTGTGGCTAGTGTAGAAAGGACCGCCGAACACTCAAATCGTACGAATTTCAGTATCTATAACTTCTTTTTCTAAGGGAAATAAAAATTATTTAGCCAGCTATATACCTGCTAATTCCCCTTGTTCCTTTGTCCCTCTCCATCATTAATAAGCATCGTCCTTTAAAGACATGAATTTAAATGACTCACCTTCTCTTCACTCTGTTATTCCATCCCCTCTTCCACTTCCGCTAAAATCGGATAAACGGCTTCAATACCTTTTTCCGCAATAAGACAAGCAATGCCTAACGGAGTTTCCCAAAATGATTCAGGAATCGTTGGCGTTCGCAGCCCAGCTGGTGTAAAGAGCGATCGATACACTCGTTGCAAGTGCATCTCTGTCTCATTCCGATCAACTTCATTCTCCCCACGCGCAAGGTTGAATAAGTATTGCATGGACCAAAAAATCGTATCACCAGGCATAAAAGCAAAATCTTTAAATAGCCTCATTCGTTCTTCATACGGAAGTAACGCATCATCAACCGCTAAATATTGCAAAAGTTGCGTAAGTTGATTTTTTAACCTTTGAAAAACTTTTCGTTTTTCCTCTTGCATTAATTTATCCGTATACACTTCTTGTAAAATCGCATATGCCCTTTCGGGCGTCCATTCTGATGTCATATGTTACAGCCTCCTTCAATTTACAAGGTTCAATCTCTATGTAGTGTACCAAAGTGGACCATTTATCGTAAATATAATCAAAGGGCTACAACAAACAATCACCTCGTCATTGAGCGTCTTCTCTCCCTTTCTATTATTATCTACTTTACTATAACGTTCATCAAAGTACTGAATAGTGATAACATTCTCGTAAATGGAACATGCGTTTGTTAAACTGATGGAAAAAGGAGGATAACAATGACAATGAACAAAAATGAAAAGGATTGATCACGACCAATTATTCAAAGAGTTGCTTCAGAATTTTTTCGAGGAATTTATGCTGTTATTTTTTCCTGCGATTTACGAAGCAATTGATTTCTCCCAATTGACATTTCTCGACAAGGAATTGATTACAGATGTAAAAAATCGTGAAAAACGCGAAGTCGATATCATTGTCGAAACAAAGCTTAGACAAGAAGACGCACTCATTATCATTCACGTTGAACCACAAGCATCCTTTGAACGTAATTTCAATGAGCGAATGTTTGTTTATTACAGTCGCTTGTTCGAAAAACACAAAAAACGTATTTTACCGATTGCCCTTTTTAGCTATGATAAAATCAAGGAAGAACCAAATACGTTTGAAATTAATTTTCCATTTCTAGATGTCCTCACATTTCAATTTTTAACGATCGAATTGAAAAAATTAAATTGGCGGGATTTTATTCGAAAAGATAATCCGTAGCTGGCGCACTTCTCAGTAAAATGGGGTATAATGAACATGAGAAAGTGCAAGTGAAGAAAGAATTTATCCTTATGCTAGCACGAATGGAACTTGATCCTGCGAGAACAGAATTACTGCTCGGATTTTTTGAAACCTATCTAAAATTAAACCAAGACGAAGAACATACATTAGAAGCTGAATTTCAAAATTCCAATGAAACGGAGGCGAATGTGATGGAGATTATTTCTTCATACCGAAAAGAAGGAAGACTGGAAGGTAGAATTGAAGGTAGAATTGAAGGTAGAAAAGAGGGAAAGCTGGAAGGCAGAAAAGAAGGAAAACTGGAAGGAAAAAGAGAAGCAATTTGTGCATTTTTAGATTCCAAATTTGATTCTTCGTCAACCCCACTGCAAAAAGAAATCACATCTATTAATGAACTTCAAACCCTTGATCACATTTTAGAAAAAATCTTTTCTACGGAAACGCTAGATGAAGCGAAACATACCATTGAGTCCGCAATGAACAAGCACTAAGCAAACCCCATCCTTGCAAACCGCCCGTGCACATCAAGCATGAGCGGTTATTTTATATTCATTAAGTAGGTTCTAACTGTTATGCCTTCCTTTCCCCCGCTATTAATTTTAAGGACGTTCTCCCACCTGAAACCATACTTCTCTCACTCCGGCTTCCATGGTTTCTATGCTTAGTCCCTATCTCATTACTCAATATTGTTTTTACAACGTGTCATTGTCTATTTTTACTCGCAACTGGTTATGTCTAATTCTTACGATTCGTGATCTGAACTTCATCCTCATACACTTGCATATTTCATCATCCCTTTGCGCCAAAATATTAAATTCCTTCTTAATCCAACAATCTATGTGTAAGTGATAATTTTGACAGCAAGTGATGTGAAGCAACTGACTAATCGCCTGAATCTAAAACGATGAAAGTAAAGGTTTGTTTAACAGTAGGGAATTTGTCTCATAATGAACATAAACAAAAATAGCAGGGAGGGAAAGGTTTATGAAAAGGAAGTTCTTAGGCCCATTTCTGTTTGGGATCGGCATCATTGGCATGCTTGATGGCGTTATTTTTCATCAATTATTACAATGGCACAGCATTTATATGTATACAGACCGATTCCATCAAGTGATGAGTGACGGTTGGTTTCATGGTGTCGTGACGATCATTATTTTTATTGCAGGTATTCTCATGTGGCAAACAGACCCGGATGAAGTGAGGGCAGCCTACTTTTGGGGTAGCTTCCTACTAGGTGCGGGAGTATTTAATTTTGGAGAAGGCATCATTAATCATCATATTTTGCAAATTCACCATGTGAAGCCAGGTCAATACCAACTGATGGCTGATTTATTATTTGATGCTGCTGGGCTGTTGCTCATTGTGGTCGGGTGGCTGATCATGCGAAAAGCAAAAAAAGAAAAATACTGACTCATTCGGAGCATTTCCGTTTGAGTCAGTATCATTCGTTACTGTACCATCGATTCCATTTGCTGACGTTGAGCTTCTATTTCGGTAATGAGATCTTTCACTTTTTCGAAGTATGGCAATCCATCTAAATCTTCAATTAAATCGACTAATCGGTTGTGCATCGTAATGACATCGTCAATTGTTGCGTACATTTGCTGCAGCTCTGCATATTCTGAGACACGATTTCCGAGTAAGTCCTCTGCAATGGCGAGATGATTGTTCAGCTGCTTAACAGGTCGCTCAAGCTGTTGGACAGATCTAGTAAACTTTGCTAGTGATTCTTTAAATGCTACGTAACTCTCTTGATTTAACGTATTAAAGACAAGCACTTTGTTTACGAGTTCTGACGATTGTGCTTCAAGTTCATGAAGATGATGCTCCGTTGCTTTTCGAATAGGCTCAATTGTTCGTAGGATGTGCTGCCCATTGTCAATCAGTTCTGAAAGCTGGAGTGCTCGTTCCAATTGGGCACTGATATTTAAATATTGAGCAATCGTTGACAACTCAGCTGCCGTGTAGCGCTGTTCGAATGTCGTAATCGCTTGGGCAAGCTCATCAAGTAATTGTTGATTGACGTCATGTTGCCCTAACGCTTCCTCAATTTCTTCTTGTTTATCCTTAAGAGTAGTAAGCAATTGTTGCCAGCGACTAATGTTCGCAAACATCTCAGCACGATAGTCATGTTTTTCTTTAAGTAACACGTTCAACTCATATTCAAGGAACAGTGTCTCGGGTAATTGAGCGAGCCCAACGAGACCCCTGAGTTCGTCTTCCAATCGGCTTAATTGTTCAGATTGGTCTTCCCATGTTGCCGACTTTTCGTTGATTTCTTCTTCAATCTGGTCATCTAATTCACCAATTCGCTTGGCCAATGAAACAGAAAGAACGGATGATGTTGCTTGTTTACTTGCTTCTTCAATAGTTTGTTCATGTTCTGCTGTTTCTTCAACCAATTCAGTATCATCCATCTGTTGCCTCACATCGTTCAATTGCTTTTCAAGCACTTTCGATGGCTCTGCAACGTCTAATGCTTCACGAATTTCGGAAACTTTTTCATCCTGAGATTGTCCAAGATTTTCAGAATGGGACTGAATGCTATCATAAAAGCCATGAAGTTGCTTCGTTAACGAGAGGCTCGACTTTTCCAATGGCTTTAATGTACGTTCATTTTTAGTAACCTTATCTTCGAGCTTAGTCATTGTTTCCTTCAAGCTTGCGATACTTTCCGCCAATTGTTCATTTTCATCTTTCGCTTCTTGCGTTTGTTTACTTTGCTTTTGTTTTGAAATTGAATCATTCGCTTCGCTTAATTCATCTTCCAGTCTCGTAAGCTCTTCCGCATCCTGTTCGAGCACGAGCGTCACTTGCTTTAAAATGTCATCGACAACTGCTGTCGTTAACGCAAGCTCACTAGCATGTTCGTTAAATGTAGTATAAGTCTCTTGAATGTCCTGCGCGCTATCGATGAGTTCATCTTGATCTGAATCGCTACTATCAAAACTCTTTAATGCTTGTTCCACCTGAGTCTCTTGTTCCTCGTCAGCTATTGTCTGCTCTGACTCTTCAGCATCCTCAAGTCGCTCTTCAACGACTTGCATGATTTCATTGATACTGTTCAAGTCATGTTCAATGTCTTCAATGGTCATGTCTTCATCAAGCATTAAGCTCATTGCTTCCAAGTCTTCTTCCTTATCATCTGCACATTGCCCTTCATAACAAGCTTCAACTTGTGCATTTGGAAGCGAAATCGTACCGGCAAATTGTTCAGTTAGGGTCATTTCTACACCTCTGATACATACCCACTCTGGGTTATCTGTATCACAAACACCATCTAATGTTATTGCAATCGCCGTACCTTTTAAATCACTGATGGGAACAGGACCGTCAGGCTTGATTTTAATGATTAACGTTCCCTTATCATTCGTTTCAAGCACTTTCGTCATTGTTAATCCATGAATTACGCCTTCCTCAATATCAATAATACCCACCATTGCCTCTAAAGGATCCATTGCTCCTTCTACCTTAGCAGTTTCGACAAGAAACCCACCACTATGCTCATTATTGTCTGTATCTTCAGGATTTTCAGCAGCTAAGACATGATGAAAACTAGCAAATGGTTGAAGGCTTAATCCTATGATGAAAACGATTACAATACCGAGATGGAACAGTTGTCTCCTTTGCTTCCACTTTATTTTCATATTAAACTTCACCTTCATTCTTCACATTCAATATTAACGAATCCAATATCATAATGTTCATGGCTTATCGACTCTTATCTTTTTTCTATAAACGAACAAGCCGCCTAGCAGTATACACAGTGCACCAATTGTAATGTAGGTCATCCAATTTGTAGCTGTTTTCGGGAGCAATCCACCAAGACCTGATCCATCTGTTGCTTGACCACTACTGCTTCCTCCACTCGCCTGACCTTTGCCGGTATCAATAGAACCAATCGGACCGTCAATGGATTCAACCGAGATTTGTGCAGCTTGCAAATTTACTGAATTTTGAAAGAGATAATTCGTTTGAATGATGGCATCCGTAATCTCTACCGTGTTCGCTTGATGTGTCCAATTTTGCTTAAATGCTTCCAAAACTGACATATTCGAGGTGTTTTTCTGTGCTATCGACATCTCACCAAAGCTAAGATTCGCATCAACGAATCGAGCATCTTGAATTAATCCTTGAATTTCGGTAGGTTCAGCAGTTGTAATATTAATTCGAAACCATTTATTGTTCGGCAGCTTGATATCCTTAAATATATGCAATCCCTTGATCGTGACACTGTCTATTTTGTTTCGAACCAGAGCCCCATTGTCACCATCAGCAGTTTCATCAAGATGAGGATTTAGTGTGAACCCTTCACCTTCAAGCTCATCAAACACCACATAAAAATCACCCATAGCCCCCACAGGAAATGCCAAAACTGTATTCGTTAAGCCAAAAGCTGTAATGAGTCCTCCGAGAAATAAAAAACCAGCAAGAATAGCGATAAAAACTTTCTTTTTCACTGTATAACCAACATGTACATCATTCATCATCTCTTGCATCTCCTCCTTTCTTCACACGACCCTTTTCATGTTATGAAGCTTGAATAAAATACTTAAAACTGTCTACATGTTAGCGGTTAGCACACACTCCACGAGCTAAAATCTCCTATGTTGGTGTTTTACCTTCCAAAAGATTCCCTTTTTGTACGAGTTTTGCTTGAATGATGTACCGATCTGGAGCATTTCCGACGTAATAAAATGGATAGCATGTTGTTAACGTTAATGTTGGTTCTTCTTTCTCAACGATAACTGTTCGATCATTCGCATCCGTAATCCAAATCTTATGTATACGGTATTCATAGTCAATTCCTCTGTATGTGACGTATAGGCGGTCACCCTTCTCAAGATCGCCAACTGGACGAAATACAGAATCTCGATGACCAGATAGAACAGTGTGTGCTTCTATGTCTGGGGTAACAGTCCATTCACTTACATACATACCTACACCTTTTTCTAACGTGTGTTCATCCGTTCCCCAATAGACGTCATAAGATTTATTGATAGTCGGTATTACAAGCTGGGCAACATGTTCCCCTTCCTCAGGTTCCATTTTTGCTCCTAATGTGTTCGTTAAGTCTGCTTCTGACATCACGGCCATCTCTACATTCGGAGACAGTTCGTTTTTATTTTTAACCTTCGGGATGTTCACATAATGAATAATAGAATATGCCAAGAAACCAACTCCAAAAACAATTATCAAGATTGTTCTTTTTCTCATCCGGTATCTACCTCAGCCCTGTTCCCATTCCTAAAAAGGAAACACAGTAATGGTATTTAAGGAATTAAAAACTAAACAAAAGGATTCTGCACACTCTTCAACTTAGATAGGTGTACTTTCATAATATTCAATAAATTTACCTCATTTGTAATAAAGACAAAGTAATTAATGAATATTTCTTACAAATACAAATATGAAGGCTTGGTATTAAAGTAATACAAGTCCCGTTCATTTACTACCCCGAAAAAAGTAGGGTTTCTTAAGAAAGAGAAAGAAAAGATTGCTACTTTGAAATTGAAGAGGAAACAATTAACTTCCGTTCTCTTAAACTACCATACGTATAGTTCCAGTAAAAAGCGAGAGAATAAATATTTTTATAGACTCGTAAGAACTTTTAATCTAGAAGCTTTAGCCCATATTGATGTCATTATACGAAAGAATCCCCTTTGAAAAGGAAAAACGCCCGAATCGGACGTTTTCCTAAAAAGTTAGCTTAGTTCATTAATTTTTTTCGTCTGAATAGTAGAAATCCACTTCCAGCGATTGCGAGTAAGGCACCAACTAACAGTAGTGTAGGTAAGCTTGTTGCCGTTTTCGGTAGTTTACCGCCGCTTTTACCTATTTTATCGCTAGCCTTGTTTATTTTACTACCTGTTGTACCACCTTTACCGTCTTTACCATCATCTCCATCTTGCCCGTCCTCTCCTGGGGTTCCTGGTTCACCTGGAGGCCCTTGCTCACCTGGAGGCCCTTGCTCACCTGGAGGCCCTTGCTCACCTGGAGGTCCTTGCTCACCCGGAGGTCCTTGCTCACCCGGAGGTCCTTGCTCACCCGGAGGTCCTTGCTCACCTGGTTTTCCTGGTCCACCATCGCCTGGGTCACCTACTTCGGCAAATACACCGTAAATCGAGAAGTGAGAAGGTGAAATCGTGATTGTACCACTTTCTACAGTACCGTTTTGTTTCTCCCATTTGCCAGTTTCTTCATTGTAGTAGTAAATGTCTACCTCTTCAGCAGAATATTTATCCGTGTCATAGTCCATTGTTAATGTGAAGGTACCTGATGGAGTTGCACCTCCAGGGTAGTTGAAATTAAAGTCAAAGACTTTTCCAGCTATTTTCAAACCTTCGCCACTGTCTACTTCTTCCGTTACGTCTGTGACTGTCACTGTTGTACCAACAGGTAAGTCTTCTGGCATTGTAATGACTGTGTTTGTTCCTTCGATAGTGAATTGGTCACTGGCGGTAACTTCAGTTTCTTTACCAGGAGTGATTTGTTTAGGGTCTTCGCCATTACCTGGATCTTGACCATTATCATCACCTGGATCTCCGCCAGCGTCACTAATTTCAATCGTAGTCAATACTGAGTCTTCTTCTTTAGGTGAACATGCTGCTGGTAATTCTACACTAGTATTATCAGCTCTATAGGAATTTAAAAGAGTATCAATTTCACCAGCATAGAACGTAACAACACCTTCTTGACCCGCTTTGAATGGACCCACATCAATACCATCTACAGGAGCGGTAAATATTAGATCGCCTCTGCGCGGGATCTCTGTTTCTGGAATTTCAATCGGCCCGCCTGCTGCAGCATTTATTGTTAAATCTTCATTTGCAGCTCTAACATTAAACAATGGTACTTGACCATCAATCTTTACTCCATTAAGCAATACTTGAACAGAGCTTACTACATCCTCTGGTATTTCTACTTTTGCTGATGATTCACGTATTTCAAACTCTTCACCTGGTTGAACCCATGTAGGAACAGTTGCTTTGATAGTCGTAGGCATATCAAAATCTATCGTAGTTATTCCAAGGTCTACTACACAAGCGTAAATAACTCTAGATTCCTCAACAATCCAATCCCTATCATTTCCATTACTTATTTCAACAACTATAACTGTACGTTCTACTGTTGAAGTATTTCCTGAGCTGTCTGTCACAGTATACGTAATGGTATATGTACCTGGTTCGTTTGCGTTCACTTCACCGCTAATTTCAATTTGATCGGTAAGGTCACCATCAACATTGTCTTGAGCAGTTGCACCTTGTTCTTCGTACGTACCCCCGACTTCAATTTCTATTGGGTTATCGCCGTTTAATGTAATCACTGGTGCTACATCATCATTCACAATTGGGATTTTAACAAACGTATAGTCTTCTTCAGCTATCGTTTCACACCAGCCTTGCATGACAGCACTTCCAGGAATGCCAGATCCATCTGGAAATTCAACTATTTCAAAGTTACCAACTGTTAACGTTAATTCACCATTTTCTCCGGCTATAAGAGGGCTTGAGTCGCCACCTCTATTATTGTAGTCAAGTGTGTATGATCCAGAGCTTGGGATATCTGTCCATGGCGCAGCAAATGTCCCTAGTTCAATAGACTCACCTTCATTAGTTGAGATTATCTTTAAGCTTCCTAGGTCAGATCTTACTGCTTCAAGTTCCCATCCTTCTGAAGCAAACATTCCCCTTAATTTATCAGCTTCTGCCTCTGATTTAGTTATGGCTACCTCTATATTGCTAAGAATAACTTCATCACCAGGACTTACTACTGTAGGTACGTCTGCTTTTAGTGTCAGGCCATATTCAAAAATAGGACCCATATTTGTATTACAAGAATAACTAAACGTCTTCTCTACTGTTTGCATATTAGAGGCAGCACTTATAACACTTGGTGTTTGGACACCTACAAATGAAAGCATTACAAGCGGCAAAATTAGCACTGCAATACTGGCTTTTTTTAGTAGCTTATAAATTTCTAATTCCCCCTTTTACAAATCTTAAACATTTTTATTTAAAATGCTAATGTAAATTTGCTTAATAAATATTCACCCCCTCTAAGGATAAAAGAAAAATAACAATTAACTAAATATTAATATTATATTGTAAATTTATTCAATTCCTACAATTATAGTGTTTTCAAATATAAAATTAAAAAGACCTGTAAAAAAGAAGTTAGACGCATATCGTCCCGATTAGAGACGATATGTGTCTAAATATTATTTGTCAAATATGATTATGGAGTAATTGGAATTTCTACTAAAATATTATTGCTGGGAGGTGTGCAATTTGCATTTAGTGTTGGGTCTAACCATCCAGCATTTAATTTTTTAAACGAAGCATTAACACCACCCGCTTTGATAGTAACTACACCAGAAGTTCCGGCAGTGAAAGAACCTACGTCAATACCATTTACAGGAACTGTAAAAACTAAATCTGAACCGTCTTTAGGTACATCTGTAGCTGGAATTCCAAGAGGACCAATATCTACAGTAGAGTTTGTATTCTCAGATTTTACTTCAAATTTTGAAACAGTTCCTGTCATAACATCCCACCCTAGAACAGCATCCAGAGTATTTATTACATTTCCAGGAACTTCAGCAGTTGCTGATGCATTAAGCAAATCAAATTGTTGATTTGGTAAAACAGATTCAGGAACATCTGCCCGAATAGTAAGTGGCATATCAAAATTAATATCAGGGATAATCGGTAGGTTAATTGTACAATTATAGATAAGAGTTTCTTCCTTAAAGACATATCCCGATGAGTTTTCTTCTGCGCCAGCAACCACTGTTAAACTAGCAATTACAATCACCGTCGTAAACATTGAAACAATCGTTTTTTTAAATTTGTTAAGCATTACTTTAACCTCCTACTATTAGTTTTTTAAAAACTGCATTGACAAACCGTTAAAATGTATCCGCTTTCAATAAACTACTTTAATTTGCTACTAGCATTAGCACCTCCTCAATTAAAAAAGATTTTGTCTAGGACAACGTCTAGTCTAAGCTAGTTCATTTCTAGTAGTGTGAAGCGACTGGAGTATCAATGATGTGGAGATGACTCTGTTAATAGGGCTAAGTGTTTTGTCCTATTAACTAAATTGTATTATTTTTCTAAATATTTACAATCCCTACAATTGTCGGTAATTAAAAAAAAAATTCAAAATATCACTGAAATTAGTGGGAAATACACCCTATTTTTATATGTTTTCGAGTATTTTGTCAGGTCAACGGTGATTTTAGATCACGCCCAAATCTTGACATTGATAATTATAAACTCCTTTTTCGTTATCTATTCTGATAGATAAGTTTTTGTTTTCGCATGTTGACACATCAGTAAACCCTAGTGAAGGGAACGGTTCGATCTAGCTTTTAACTACCAATATATCGGAACGTTGCAAGTGGTGAAAAAATCCAAATTTGTACGGTTATATCCCTGTCTTGATTCTTTTTTATTAAATTCATGCAATATGTCCTCGCCTTTTTGGATTAGTAGGTTTGATTGATTTAATCTTACCAAGAGGTCATCATGACATTGTGCTCTTTAATTCATGTTGCATATGAGCTGTTCGCGTTTCCAACGTATCAAAACGACCGTTCATTTGTAACTTCATTCCTAGCAATTCTTTTTTTTGGGTGGCATAAATGCCATTCAGT
>DKGN01000054.1 GCA_002453275.1 Caryophanales bacterium UBA6769 | reverse complement strand
CGATTTTGTAGCAAATGGTCGGACGGCACCAGGCGGTGATTTTCCGATGAATACGAATGGTGGTGGGCTTTCGTATTCTCATCCTGGAATGTATGGAATCTTTTTATTAATCGAGGCCGTTCAACAGCTGCGGGGAGAATGTGGTGAACGTCAAGTGTCTGATGCAAAATTAGCACTTGTTAATGGAACCGGTGGTGTCCTATCATCAACGGCAACTTGTATTTTGGGGAGGGACTAATGAATGGGACAT
This sequence comes from Caryophanales bacterium UBA6769, assembly GCA_002453275.1. GTDB lineage: Bacteria > Bacillota > Bacilli > Bacillales > UBA6769 > Pueribacillus. Next base: position 5,867 of record DKGN01000054.1, on the reverse strand, counting down.
TATGAAAAACCATTACCAGCTATCGATAACGACACTCGTTACTTTTGGGAGCAATGCAAAAAAGAAAAGCTCGTCATTCAACAATGCGAAACTTGTAGTAACTATATTTTTTACCCGCGTTCCATTTGTCCGCATTGCATGTCCGAGCAAGTGATTTGGGTGGAAAGCACGGGAAGAGGAGTCATTTATTCTTACACAGTCGCGCGGCGTCCAGGTGGACCTGGTTTTCAAGATGATGTCCCGTATGTGATTGCACTCATCGAACTAAACGAAGGAGTCCGGATGATGAGCACGATTATCGATTGTAACATTTCCGACCTTGCCTGTGACATCCCTGTTGAAGTTGTTTTTGATGAAGTAACAGATGACGTAACATTACCTAAATTTAAACTCATTCCATAAGATAGGTGCCTTTTCTGTTTAGCTCTTTGAACAGGAAAGGCTTTTTGTCTCCGTTACCGAAAGACTAGCTTTATGTAAATGAATTTATTGTGGCTTAATCTTCATTAACTACTTCTTCTTCGCCAAAAACGCGTCTATCTAACTCCTGTGTAAGTTGCTCTCTCTCGCCACGCTTAACCATTCCCCATACAATTGAAAACAAAGCATAATCCATCGATTTATTCAATTTATTAAGTCTTCTCACATTTGTCGTCATGAGGTCAAAGTATTTTTCATCGTCGTGCAGGTTAATGTCGATAAATTTATTAAAGTTGAGTTTTCGAATACGATAGCTTTCGATATCTTCCCACTTAATAGGAATTGGATTTCTCGATGATGCGTTCATTATTAATTCTTCCTTTGTTAAAATCAAATATGGCTTGTGGGAGAATAAACTTTTAAATAGGACAAGAGTGGCAAAGCCAAAGCCTAATCCTGAAGCGGCTCCTACAACACTAACAAAAAAGTCTTCTTCGTTCAGTGCTACTCTGCCAACAAAAATCCCTAATGCTGTAAACCCTATACCGAGCAAAATTAAGAAAAAAGTTCTAATCTTCGATGAATAGAAATATAAATCTTCCATAATACCTCCGACGTTTATTAATCTATCATAATTATTACATAAAATTTGCTGGAACAAAATAACAAACATGTATCTCATCGACTTTTGCATTTTTTCCCTCTTTCAGAGGGAAATGAAGGTGAATACAGTTATCTCCTTATCTTTTCGACTTCGTATAGCCTCGTTCGACATTTTATAATTAATCGGATCAACATTTACAAATTCGAAAATAAACGACAGAAATAGGGTGATGCGCATGTATTGCCCAAGACTTTAATCCCCCTCCTAAAGCACGGTTTATCACCATTGTTTTTGTAGTAACATTAGATAAAAGCGACGATAGGGGTGAAAGAAGTGAAGCAAGACCATCAACAAAATAAGTTTAAAGTGATCTCCTTTGATAAAGAGCAAAATAAAATTGTTGAAATCGATCAGAAACGGGAAACCTTTGCTGATGTCGGCGGTTTAGACGATGTAAAAAAGAAAATTAATATTGACTTCATTATGCCGATCCAATCACCAGATGTATTCGAAGCCTTTGGAAAAGAGGTTGGGGGTGGCTTACTTTTTTACGGACCACCAGGTTGTGGAAAAACTTTTCTCGCCCGTGCGGTAGCTGGTGAAATCAATGCTCGTTTTCTTCACCTTGAATTGCAATCGATCCTATCGAAATGGTCAGGAGAAGCTGAGCAAAACTTGCACGAATTTTTTGAAGATGCACGTAGACGGACACCATGCATTTTATTTATTGATGAATTGGATGCGCTTGGAGGCAATCGCCAAAAAATGTCCTCCCACCATGAGCGGATGCTCGTTAACCAATTGCTCATAGAGATGGATGGTTCAGTTTCGAATAATGAAGGGATTTATGTCATTGGAGCAACGAATACGCCTTGGTATTTAGATCCTGCCTTACGCCGTCCCGGACGGTTTAATACGTTAACCTTTCTTCCACCTCCCGATTTTGAAGCGCGTAAGGAAATATTACAAATTAAAACGGAGGGTAAACCGAAGGAAGATCTACAGCTTGATCTCATTGCAAAATATACAGAGCATTTTTCTGGAGCGGACTTGGAATTTCTAGTGAAGGATGCAATTGATTCTGCTATCGCTCGTTCATTTGAGACGGGAGAAATCCAACCATTAACGAACGAAGATGTAATGACTGCGATGGAGAAGCGACAACCGACGACTCTAGAATGGTTCGGAACAGCGAAAAATTACGCCTTGTTCAGTGACGCAAATCAAGATTATAAAGATGTACTTGATTATATTTCGAAATATAACTTGTAAATAAAGGATGACTTGGATGGTACGATCATTCCTTAATACATTGAAGCTTATTGAATTGTATATCGGGAAAGGTGAGAAGGAAAAAGCAGAAGCAGAAGCAAAAATGGCGACTCGCAACGAGCCAGAAGAACCTGACGGTTATTTGTTATTAGCTTTTTATTATTTTTACCTGCAAGAGAGCGTCAATGCGAATCACTGGATAGAGGAAGCACTGTACAAAGACCCTGAAAGTGAATGGGTACTGCTTAATGTACTGTACATGTATCAAGATCTTGTCTGTGATGAAGACAGACGAAAAGAATTGATTGAATTAGGTCTCCAGCTCTACCCTACGAATCCCGCCTTCCACGCCCATTATGCAAAAATTAACGAAGCGGTCAACGTTGAGCAAGCGAAGGTTTCCTATGAAGAAGCAATTCGCCTCAATCCATTTAATGAAAGATTTTTAACAAACTATGCCTTACTTTTGTACCGGTTAGGTGACTGGAAGGAAGCAGAAAAATATGAGCGTTTGGCGCTAGAACAAAATCCTGAAGATAGTGAAGGGTTAGCTTTTTATGCTTCGATTGCCTTAGAGCGTCGAAAATATAAGAAAGCTCAATGGCTTATAGATGAAGCGATACGAATTAATCCAAACAACCCAAGAATTCGAGAATTATATAAAGAAATTCACCCAACAAAAAGCCGTCTCGTACGTTCAAAACGAGAAATTAAACAACTTTTCGTAAAAATGTGGGCTTATCCAGCTAATTTTTTGTGGCGTTTTTTTAAGGAAAAGGTTCCGTTTCTCTGGATTGCGATTATTGTCATCGTTATTGAATTTTATAGTCTTCTGATTGTGTTAAGAGGTGGTTTACTGCTAGTAATCATCGTCTATTTATTGCTATCATTCACAAGCTCATACGTGACAAAAACGATGTTGAAAAAAGTAGGCCTTCTTGGCATAGATGAAAAAGCAATAAAAAAGAATCTAAAATCCACGCAAGAAGCAGCCCTTTCAGAAATGAAAAAAGAATCTTTACACCGTGAAGAAACGGCTGCTACAACCAAGCCTGATTCAAGCTTGACGTCAGATGAACTTGAAACCCAATTAGCTCAAATATGGGATGTCGACGATGTTGCCTCAATAAAAGAAGAAGTTAAGCAGGGGGAGGCAGTTCCTTCTGTATCACCGCCTACGCGAAAAGTGACTGAACCATTAGGCTGGCCGAAGGAGGACAAAAACTGGACCGTTTACATGCTGTTTGCTGGTATGTTGTTTAGTTTTTTAGTACGCTTCGGGTTCAATGTCTTTGACGACAGTCCACAACCACAACCAGTACCGAATGAAGTTTCAGAAAGTATGCGAGAACTTGAAAATCAACAGAAAGAAAAAAGGGTTCTTACAGCTGTTCAAGAGAGTATTAGTGTCGTTGACCGATTTGTAGAAAGTATACAAACGAACACGCTTGAAGATAATCTAGCAGATTTAGTCTTCGTTAATTATCAATCTGTTATTCGTGAAAATATCGCTCATCCATTATTTAAACATCTGGAAAATGCAAAAATAGACAAAGTCCTTCCGCAACCGATGGGGTTATCATCTGCAAATTTTTTACTGACAAATGAAAAAGAAAAAGCTTCTATCATCGTCAAGGTTGCATACGGTAAAATCACACAAATTTATGCAGACGATTGGAATGAATCAGAGAAAGAACAAGCAGATTACGACGTCTTAATGGAACGAATGGAAGCAAATGGTAAAGGTGTTGATGAATTCGAGCTTACTGATTTAAGGTAAGCTTTTCTTTTTGTTATACTTGAGATACGTGTAATCGAAAAACAGGAGGATATTGCTGTGGACGAACAATCGAAACGTTTTTTGCTTGATTTATTACATACACCATCACCTTCCGGTTATGAAATGGCGATTCAAAGAAAGTGGATAGACTATGTAAAGCCTTATGTAGATTCAATTGAAACGGACTATGCTGGGAACGCGATTGCCGCTATTAATGAGCAGGCAGATTTTAAAGTATTACTTGCGGGACATTGTGACGAAATAGGCTTCCTCATTAGACGCATTGACGACAAAGGCTTTCTTTTCGTTGAAAAGCTAGGCGGCATTAGTCAAAGGCCCGCAATCGGCATGAAAGTAACGATCCTTGGAAAAGAACAGGTGACTGGTATCATCGGTGCAAACGCAGAGCATCATGGAGGCGTCAAAGACGAGTTTAAGTTTCATGATTTATTTATTGATATTGGAGCAAAGAGCAAGCGCGAAGCTTTGCAATATGTTGCTATCGGTGATGTTGCAGTTTACAAGCGAGAGCCAGAGTTGCTTTTGAACGACAGGATTGCTGGAAGAGGACTAGACAATCGGACAGGAGCTTATATCGTTGCTGAAGTGTTACGACGATTGCAAAAGAAAGCGGTAAACGTCGGTGTATACGGTGTGAGTACAGTGAATGAAGAAACGAATATGGGCGGTGCTTATTTTGCAGGTGCGAAAATTGCGCCGACGATGGCCATCGCCATTGATGTGACTTTTGCGACCGATTATCCGAGTGTCGATCGGGGGAAATACGGTGAAATAGATTTAGAGAAAGGGCCTGTTTTAGCAAAGGGCGCACCAATTAATCGAAACATTAACGCCCTTTTGGAGCGAAGTGCCGACAGACTTAATCTTTCACTTCAATATGAGCTAACGCCAAGAAGGACAGGAACAGATGCAGACCAACTCCGTCTAACAGGAAAAGGTGTACCAATCGCACTCGTCTCGCTTCCGTTACGCTATATGCATTCACCAGTCGAAACAGCGAGCTTTCGTGACATTAACGAAGAGATCGAATTATTAGTTGATTTTCTTGTAAATTTAACAGGCAATGAAAACTTAAAACCAGTCAATGTATAAAAAGAGCGCCTTCAAATGAAGACGCAAGGTGTACGGTTACCAACCATACCAAGGGAGGAAAACTAGAGTAGCAATGGAGCCTAATGCGATACCAGCAGCAAGGCCCCAACCAAATCCCCAAAAAAACAGACCTTGACCTTGATTTCCAACTTGATTATCTAATGGACGCAAAAAGACACGCTCACGTTCAACTCGATCAATAATCCCGCGGTGAGTCGAACCATCATGGCATCGAATTTCAACGGGAACTCCGATGTTTTTAGTGCAAAGGTTGAAGTAATGGTCAGCAGACATAAGGTAACCTCCTTTCAACGACATTGCAGCATGCTATTAGGGTATGTTAACGAGCGACCAAATGTATAGGGTGTTCTCTTAGGTCAAAAATGGATTTTATCTCGTATTGAATAGAAAAGGAGTGACTGTAGATGAAAGCAGCCTTAGTAAAAGAACCAGGTGGACCAGAGGTCTTACAAATTGGAGAAACAGCAAAGCCAACGTACGGACATGATGAAGTGCTCATTCGTGCCCGAGCGACGGCGTTAAATCGTGCCGACTTACTGCAACGACGAGGGTTTTACCCTCCACCGGAAGGGGCATCCGACATTCTTGGTTTGGAAGTGGCGGGGGGAGGTGTGGGAGTTGGGGAAGAAAGGACAAATTTTGCACAAAAGAAACAAG
>DKGN01000095.1 GCA_002453275.1 Caryophanales bacterium UBA6769 | reverse complement strand
AAACCCTTCCACCATTATCGTTTAAAGTCCGACGAAAACCAGCCAAGCCCCTGCCGCTTAGGTACTTTCTTCAAAGTCGGTAATAAGGATAATAACATATGAAGTTACTCCCGCGATTAATGACACGTGTGCTGCCGCTTTTGTTGCAATCTTTGGCCAAAACAACCCGGCTAATAATGGTCCCATTGTACCTGATGCGACGCCAGAAATTCCGACCCATAAAAACATTCCTAATGATGCAGGAGGATTAATGACGAGCAAATAAGACAGTACACCGACGATGATTACCGAATATCGACTAATTTTTAATGAAACTTCGTCAACCTTTTCTGGATCTGTTTTAATAAGCCCTCTTGGGACTAAAAACTTTCTATAAATGTCATTCGCAATAACGGTTGACATAACGACGAATAATCCATCGGTCGTTGACATTGCAGCCGCAATCACTGTGACACCTAAAAACGCAGCTAATGCAGCGGGAAACACTTTAATTACGTATGATAACAACGCCTTGTCAGGATGATCGACGACAACTTCCACTGCGGCATAAAGACCTCCAAAGATAACGAAGCAAAATGCCACTGCACAAATAACGTAAGTTACGATCATTTTTCTCATGTCACTTGGATCTTTCAATGCTAATACTTTATTGAACAGTTGCGGTTGAGATGAAAAAGCAAACTGAATAATAAAAGCTCCGATGATTGCCGGTACGGAATAGAAAACTAACGATTCCGGGTTAATGATGGCTACTAAGTTCAAATCTTTTGCAGATAAAACCGAATCAATCGTTGTAAAAGCACCGGTAAAACCACCATCAAACACCCATAAGGCTGAAACAAAAACGAGGACACCCATAATGCCCATTAACACCGCCTGAACGGCATCGGTATAAATATCAGCAAATGAACCACCTGCATACACATAAGCAATTACGAGCACCATTGTTATTAATAAGCCAATGTTATATGGAATATGCAGTAACGTATTGAAGATCCAAGCTCCTGCTGCAAATTGGGAAGCAATTGCAAATATATTAAATAAGCAAACAATTGCTGTTCCTACACGGACGAAATCACTATCATATCGATCACCGAGCCAGTCCGGAAGCGATAATGACCTCTGCTTAATGTTCAAATTTCGTGCTCTCTTTGCTACGACGATGAGACCTAATGGAGAGGCAATAATTAATGTCAAAAAAATCCAAAGTGTTGAAAAACCCGACGTATATGCCCAGCCAGGATAACCGATAAACGTAGTTGCACTAAAAAAAGTCGCTGCATACGCCAAGCCTAATACAACTGGACCTAATGAGGCACCTGCAATCGTAAAGTCTTCTATATCGGAAGTGTTCTTGTAGCCTAAATAACTTAAATAAACCATGACAGCAACAAATAGAATAAAACCAATCCACATGTAAATCTGTACTTGATCCAAGGCACATCCTCCTAAACGAAAGTTGTCTATCATTATGAATAGATTACCGAATACCTTTCCGTTTTATACAAGGTGGAGGATGTCAGAGATTTTTCACATAAAAAAAGCTACTGCAAATGAGTAGCTTTTCATGAGGTCTGGATAGCAAACTTGTACTTCTATGAAGGAAAGTGACGGGCAATTTCCTTAACAACTGGGACACTTCTTCTATTTTGGCGATCGAACATTACACTCACAACGTGCGCTTCTGTTATTTTTTCATCACGTTCATTGTAAATTTTTTGTTTTAGGTCAAAGCTTGTACGCCCTAGACGTACCGGAGCCGTTTTCACCGTAAGTACTTCTCCTAATGTCGCTTCTTGTAAAAATGTAATATTTAGCTTGAGAACAACGGTACCAAGATTTCGCTCACGCATCTTATCAAATGAAAATCCCGCATAATCGTACCAATCTCCCCTAGCCTTCTCTAGATAGTCAACATAAACCTTATTATTCACATGATTCAATTCATCTATATCCTCTTGCTTAACGATTACTTTTATCTCGGTGTTCATCGTTAACGCCCTAAAATATTGGCTTCTATATATTCTTTACTTTTGTTTATGTATCCTTCAGCACCTTTTGCTAGCATGGACACCTGCTCTTCACTTAACGTACGGATTTCTTTTGCTGGAACACCAGCAACGAGCGTTCCTGGTTTAATTATTTTCCCTTCTGGAACGAGACAGCCCGCCGCAATAAGTGCGCCTTCTCCAATGACAGCTCCATTTAATACGGTAGCGCCCATCCCGATTAATGCACCATCCTTCACCTTGCAGCCATGCAAAATGACATTATGACCGACCGTCACATTTTCCCCTACAACGGCTGGATAGTCAGGATCAGCATGAACGACTGTTCCATCTTGAATATTTGAGCCTTTTCCGATTTGTATTTTTTCATAATCGCCTCTAAGTACTGCATTAAACCAAATCGACACGTCTTCTGCTAAAGTAACATCACCAATCACTTTAGCACCTGGAGCGATATAAGTTGAATCGTCTACTTTTGGACTTTTACCTTTTAAGTCGTATAGCATGACAACCTCTCCTCGTTATCTTCTTTTTATAAATAATCCGACTGTTCTTTTTCGAAGTACATTTCCGAACCACAGCTTTAACCATGCTTTAAAAAAAGAACGCGTGAATGGAATTAAAAGAATAAAACCAAATAAATCTGTAATAAATCCAGGAGCGAGCAAAAAGATACCACCAGCAAGTACACAGATACCGTCTATAATCACCTCACTTGGCATGTCCCGATTTTGCAATTGTACTTGGGCTAATCGGATAACTTGGGCGCCTTCACGCTTTGCGAACCACGCGCCAAACACCCCAGTAGCGAGGATTAAGGCGAAGGTCCATCCCGCCCCGATATAACTACCTACCCAAATTAAAACAGCAATCTCAATAGCCGGAACGATGATAATCAATGCTAACAAGATTCGAAACATGTGGAAAAACTCCTCTTCGATAGAATGCATCGTTAGTTGTTACGGGACTTTCTAAAAAAGCGGTAAGAATTAGAATAACGATTTAAATGACACTTGTGTACCCATCGTAAATATCACCTTTATACGTATCGACCGTAATTTCTTGGTCATCAACTAAAAGATCTGTAGCGTGATTCACCCCGACGATAACAGGTATACCTAGATTTAAGCCGACAATCGCGGCATGACTCGTAATTCCACCTTCTTCAGTAATGACAGCTGAGGCTTTCTTAAACGCATCAATCATTTCTTTATCTGTACCGAAAGCAACTAAAATGGCGCCATCGTGCATTTTTTCATTTGCTTCTTTTGCTGTTTTTGCAACAACGACTTTTCCAGAAATCGTCTGTTGTCCAATTCCTTGTCCTTTTGCAATTACATCTCCAATGACGTGTACTTTCATTAAGTTCGTCGTACCGATTTCACCTACTGGCACCCCAGCAGTAATAACAACTAAATCTCCTCGCTTAACGAGCTCTGTTTGCAGTGCTTCGGACACAGTAATTTGCAACATCTCATCTGTTGTTTCCGCACTTTTACCGAGCTTAGGATATACGCCCCACACGAGGGATAGCTTACGGCATATTGCTTCGGAGCTTGTCACAGCAATAATCGGTGGCTTCGGTCGAAATTTAGAAATCATACGAGCGGTATGTCCACTTTCTGTTGCCGTCAAAATAGCGGCTGCGTCTAAGTTAAGGGCAGTATAAGTAACCGATTGACTAATCGCATTTGTCGTTGATTTAAAGCTCTCTTTACTTCTCATTCGTAAAATATCACGGAAGTCGAGCGACTTTTCTACTCGAGATGCAATTTTATGCATTGTTTCCACTGCTTCAACAGGATAACTACCTGCCGCTGTTTCTCCTGATAACATAATAGCGTCTGTACCATCGAAGATAGCATTCGCAACATCACTCGCCTCTGCGCGTGTCGGTCGCGGGTTTCGTGTCATTGAATCAAGCATCTGTGTAGCTGTTATGACCGGTTTGCCAACCATGTTGCAGACGTGGATGAGCTCCTTCTGAATGAGCGGGACTTCTTCTGCTTGGATCTCCACACCTAAGTCTCCCCTTGCAACCATGAGTCCATCTGACACTTCTAAAATGCTTTCAATATTATCGACACCTTCTTGATTCTCGATTTTTGGAATAATATGAATGTCCTTCGCTCCACGCTTTTCCAAAATTTCTCGAATTTCTAAAACGTCCGAAGCTCGTCTGACAAAAGAAGCGGCTATGAAGTCAACGCCATGTTCAATCCCAAATTCAATATCTTTCGCATCTTTGTCCGTAATCCCAGGAAGGTTGATTCTCACATTTGGAATGTTTACACCTTTTTTACTACCTAATGTACCGCTATTCATTACTTTCGTATGTATTTCTTGTTCCGTCTTATCAATAACTTCAAGCTCAATTAAACCGTCATCTAATAAAATTTGTGAGCCAATATGAACGTCTTCCGCAAGACCTGCATAAGTTATCGATATTTTCTGCGCTGTTCCGGCGATATCCTCCATCACGATCGTCAACTCAGCGTCTTTTTCGAGTTCAACTTCCCCATTTTCCAATGTTCCGGTTCGAATTTCCGGTCCTTTCGTATCAAGTAAAATAGCAACTTTCTTCCCGATGTTTTTTTCTGCTTTACGAATATTATTAATGCGCGTGATGTGTTCTTCATGATTACCGTGTGAAAAGTTTAAGCGAGCTACATTCATCCCTGCTCGAATTAACTGCTCAAGCATCGTTACACTGTCGCTTGCTGGTCCAATTGTACAAACGATTTTCGTTTTCCGCATGTACGTTCATCCTTTCACTTTTCAGTTACTTGTTCTTTGTATGTACCGATTTTTCGATATTTGTCATAGCGCTTTTCAATTAATTCATTTGCAGATAACGAAGTTAGTTCTGCTAATCCTTTCTCTAAGACTGCATTCATTAGCTCCGCTTGCTTTTTCGGATCACGGTGTGCACCGCCTGTTATTTCTTGTATGATTTCATCGATAATACGAAGTTCAAACAAATCTTGTGCCGTTATTTTCATCGTTTCCGCAGCACGTTTCGCTTGAGCTGAATCTTTCCATAATAAGGCTGCAGCCCCTTCAGGAGAAATGACAGAATAAGTAGCGTTCTCAAGCATATAAATTCGATCGCCTATCCCTAAAGCAAGAGCGCCACCACTTCCACCTTCCCCAATAACGATACAAATAACCGGAACGGTCAATCCCGCCATTTCAAATAAATTTTTTGCAATCGCTTCACTTTGCCCACGCTCTTCAGCAGCTTTACCCGGATAAGCACCTTTCGTATCAATAAAAGTAATAATTGGCCGGTTAAATTTTTCTGCTTGTTTCATCAGTCTTAACGCTTTCCGGTACCCTTCAGGATGAGGCATACCAAAGTTACGTCGAATGTTTTCTTTCGTGTCTTTTCCCCGTTGATGACCGATGACGGTTACAGGTCTCCCTTTATATTTAGCAATTCCTGCTACGATTGCGGCATCATCGCCATACAAACGATCGCCATGCAATTCGATAAAATCAGTAAATAAATGCTCAATATAATCGAGCGTTGTCGGTCTAGCCTGGTACCGAGCAATTTGAACGCGATACCAAGGCTGCATATTTTCATACGTTTCTCTTTCTAATGTTTGCAACCGGGCTTCTAATTTCTGCAGTTCGGCTGTTAAGTCGATTCCTTTTTCGTCCATAAAAGTTTTTAATTCGTTAATTTTGTTTTTTAAATCATTAATCGGGCGCTCGAATTCTAGTTCAGCCACTATGATTCCCCCTCTACCGCGCGATGCATGTCTATTATTTTCGCGAGCGTTTCCTTCATTTCTGTACGATGAATGACACGATCAAGCTGACCGTGTTTCATAAGGAACTCAGCTGTCTGGAAATCTTGAGGAAGTTCTTCTCTAATTGTTTGTTCAATAATTCGCCTGCCCGCAAACCCAATTAATGCACGTGGTTCAGCAAAATTATAATCTCCTAATGACGCAAAACTAGCAGAAACTCCTCCCGTCGTTGGGTGAGTCATCACTGAAATAAATAAACCGCCTTCATTACTAAACTTCTTTAATGCGGCACTCGTTTTTGCCATTTGCATTAAACTTAATACGCCTTCTTGCATACGAGCTCCACCTGAAGCTGTGAAAATGATGAACGGCCATTGCTTTTCTTCCGCTTGTTCAATTGCCCGAGTAATTTTCTCACCTACGACTGAACCCATGCTTCCCATCCGAAAGCGCGAGTCCATAACAGCAATAACGGTTGGTAATGAATCGATCGTACCTTCTCCGGTTACAATCGCTTCATTTAAGGCTGACTTTTCCTTGTCACTTTCGAGTCGTTCGAGGTAATTCGGAAAGCCAAGTGGATTTTCAGAAACCATTTCTTGATCGTATTCAATAAAAGAATCTTCATCAATTACACTCTCTATTCGTTCGTAAGCTGTTAATTGCATATGAAATCCACATGATTGACAAACATTTAATGATTTTTTTAGTTCTTTTGTATAGATGATGTGCTTACAATCAGGACACTTTGTCATGATACCCTCAGGCACATCTTGCTTCAACCTTTCCGAAGGAACAGTAGCATATTTTCTTTTCTTTACAAAAAAGTCTCTAATCAAAATAATCCTTCCTTTTCGTTCCCATTTCTAACAAATTGAACGTATTTGGCACAACTGTATCATTTTTTACCAAAAGGTAGCTACATCCATTCTACCCGATGAGAGATCTGTAAATCTAGTCTATACGATTAAGTTATACTCCATTTTAACCTTTTTCATGATGTTTATAGGACACTATATGGATAAACTGCGCGGTAGCTTAAAAGTAAAGGTAAGCGTGAACCGCTCCGAAAATACACTTCGCTTTCCGTGGATAGCTGGTGAGCCTCCGCTCGCTACAATCAACAATTGTAGCGTTCAAAAAATAATTGAATGACTGAAAGTAAAGTCTGCTATTAAAGAAGATTAAGGCATGAAGTATTCTGCCGAAGCGGTCAAATCCAATTTATTACCGCACTGTATCGTGCAACTGTGAAATTGGATAGGAGACGTCTTCATACATTAAGAAACGGAGAAGGTTTTTCCCTTCTCCGTTCAAAAATTAAGTCGTTCTTTTTTTACTTTCCAATGATTGCGAGATTGCGCGTTTTTTCTTCTATTTCTTTCGGGTCCACCTCTAGTCTTGCTGTGCCGCTCTCCATTGCTGCTTTGGCAACGGCTGCCGCGACTGCTGGAGCTACCCGTGGATCAAATGGACCTGGGATAACGTAATCCTCTGTCAATTCTGCATCGGAGACGAGAGAAGCAATTGCGTATACAGCCGCTTCTTTCATTTCCTCATTGATGTCCTTTGCCCTTACATCAAGAGCACCTCGGAAAATACCTGGAAACGCCAAAACGTTGTTCACTTGATTTGGATGATCAGAACGACCTGTACCGACTACTTTTGCACCAGCTTCTTTTGCTTCGTCTGGCGCAATTTCAGGAATCGGATTAGCCATAGCAAAAATAATTGGATCTTCATTCATTGAACGAATCATCTCTTCTGTTAGAGCACCTGCAACGGACACCCCAATGAAAACATCAGTTCCATAAATGACTTCGGCTAGTGACCCAGACTTTTTCTCGTGGTTTGTAAATTTAGCAATTAGCTCTTTCATATCGTTCATGCCGTTAGGACGTCCTTCATAAATCGCCCCTTTTGAGTCACACATAATAATATCCTTAACACCGAATCGCTCTAACAATCTAATAATTGCGATACCGGCAGCACCTGCACCATTTACGATTACTCTTACATTAGACATTTCTTTACCAGTAAGCTTGAGTGCATTTACAAGACCAGCTAATGTAACGATAGCAGTTCCATGTTGATCATCATGAAAAATTGGAATATTCGTTTCTGCTTTTAAACGTTCTTCAACTTCAAAGCATTGCGGAGCCGCAATATCTTCTAAGTTTACGCCACCAAACGTCGGTTCAAGTAATTTCACGGTTTCAACAATTGCATCGACATCGTTTGTATTTAAGCAAATTGGAAACCCATCTACCCCAGCAAAGCTTTTAAATAAAACTGCTTTTCCTTCCATAACGGGAAGTGATGCCTCGGGACCAATATCTCCTAGTCCTAAAACGGCTGTTCCATTTGAAACGACCGCAACCATATTGCCTTTCATCGTATATTCATAAACCTTGCTCGGCTCTTTATTAATCTCGATACAAGGCTCTGCTACACCTGGAGAGTATGCAAGGCTCAAATCTTTTGAATTGCGAACTTCAACTTTTGACTTTGATTCAAGCTTACCTCCAAACTCACGGTGTATTTGTAAAGCCTCGTCACGTAACGTCGACACAGGAGCCACTCCCTTTTTCTCAATGCTATCTTCTTTTATCGTCATCCAAATCCCCACCCCTATTTACATTCTTCTAATAAAGTTTAAAAATTTATACTCCCTCTAGTATGAGAGTACCGAGCACTGTATAATGGCGTATTTTTGCAATCCCGAATGTCTGTATTTAAGCACTAGTAAAAAAAGTTATACTTAATATACTATAACAATCGTGAACAACTTGTAAACAGTTTTATGCTTTTATTTCTGAAAATTCGAAAACAGTTCTTAAAATGACATTTTTATTTCCAAGAATTTGCTTAATTTCTTGTAAGCATACTTCACTTCCTGAAATCGAATATTGCTTAGATAAATGGCGAATACGTTTTTCAGTTTCATAATAGAGCTGAACACTTTTGTCCCCTGGGTGTTTCTTTAATACTTGTTGTAATTGGGTCATCTGATTATTTTGCAATTGAGGGTCAATTTTTAATAATATAACAGTCGTTGCCTGTTTCCGTAGTGTTTCCAAATTCGTAAGTTGATTAGCAATAATTTTAACAGTTCCATCTTCTTGGTACTCTTGCTTACCATCTATATACAAAAGGGCTTCAGCAGTTAAGCTTTTTCTCACTTCTCGATACACATTTGGAAAAACAACAATTTCTGCGTTCCCCGTATCGTCGCTTACTTTTAAAAACGCCATTTGTTCTCCTTTTTTCGTCTTTATAAGACGCACGTGCTCAACTAGGACAGCAATACGTACCTTTTGCTTTACATGTTTCTTTTTGAATATAGCTAGTTTATTCACTCGGATTTGTTCAAGCAATGATTCATATTCACTCAATGGATGGCCACTCAAATAAAAGCCAAGTACTTCTTTTTCATGCGTTAACTTTTCAAGACTTGTAAACGGAGGAACATCGATATAAGTATGGTCTCGTTCTGTACGATTAAATAGCCCTACCTGATCTTTGTTTTTTTGCTCCTTCTCCGCTATTTCAATCGCATCATCAAGCGTCGCGAGGAGTGTTCCACGATCAACAGCAAATTCATCACACGCACCAGATAAAATCAAAGCCTCATATGCCCGCCGATTCATGACATGAACAGGTATCCGTGCGCATAAATCAAATAAATCTGTAAATTTTCCGGATGCTTGACGATTTTGAATTAGCTCTCTCACGGCCTGAACTCCGACTTGTTTAATCGCAAGCAAGCCAAATTGAATCGTCCCATCCTTAACCGTAAAAGTAGCTTCACTTTCATTAATAGATGGTGGTTGAATCGCTATTTCTTTTTGACGAGCTTCTTTAATATAGTCTGCGAGCTTTTCATCATTACCAATAACACTGGATAATAAAGCAGTGAAAAATGCCAGAGGTTCATTCGCTTTTAAATATGCAAGCTGATAAGCAATCATACTGTATGCAACAGCATGACTTCGATTGAAACCGTAGTCCGCAAAACGAACGAGCAAGTCATAAATGGACATTGCTAGTTTCTCGTCATAGCCTTTCTTCAAACATCCCTTGACAAAATGATCTCGCTCCTGCTCAAGCACCGCACGATTTTTCTTAGATATCGCCCTTCTTAACAAATCCGCTTCCCCAAGAGAAAAGCCTGCCATGCGTGAAGTGATTTGCATGATCTGTTCTTGATATACGATGACTCCATACGTCTTTTCTAAAATTGGTTTTAAATCCGGATGTGGATAGGTTGCTCGTTGCTTACCATGTTTTGTAGCAATGTATGTAGGGATATTATCCATCGGCCCAGGACGATACAGTGCGTTCACAGCTACGATGTCTTCAAATTCATTCGGTTTTAATTTTGACAATACGTTACGCATACCAGCTGACTCAAGCTGAAAAATTCCTGTTGTATCGCCTTTTCCTAATAAAGAAAACGTTTTCTGATCATCGTAAGGGATTTGATCAAGAACAATATTCCTGCCTGTACTTTTCTTGATGTAATCAAGGATATTTTCGATTAACGTTAAGTTACGCAATCCGAGGAAGTCCATTTTTAATAATCCGATATCCTCTAAATCTTCCATTGGGAATTGCGTAAGTGGAAGATCATCTTGCCCGCCCTTTAATGCTACGACGTCTGTTAACGGTTCATCACTAATGACGACACCTGCAGCATGAGTTGACGTGTGACGAGGAAATCCTTCAATCATACGAGCAAGCTTAACTGTTTTGCGGGCTGGCTCTGACTGACGAAGGAGTGTTGCTAACGATGTCGAGCTTGTTAACGCTTTTTTTAACGTCATCCCTGGTTTTGTCGGGATCGCTCGTGCAACTTTTTCTATTTCACTCGCTTCAACCCCGAGTACTTTGCCCGCATCTCTGACTGCCGCTCTCGCTGCAAGCGTTCCAAACGTGATAATTTGAGCGACGTGTTCGTTTCCGTATTTTTTGCTCACGTAGCGAATAACCTCATCCCGCTTCGTATCTGCAAAGTCAATATCTATATCTGGCATTGAAATCCGTTCAGGGTTTAAAAATCGTTCAAATAAAAGATCATGCTTTAATGGATTTACATTTGTAATAAAAAGTACATAGGCAACGAGTGATCCTGCTGCTGAACCTCGTCCTGGTCCAGTAAGTATATTTCGTTCGCGAGCAAATTTCATAAAATCCCAAACAATTAAGAAATAATCGTTGAAATTCATATCATTGATGACTTTCAATTCATAATCTAGCCGATCTTTTACTTGCTGTGAAATCGTTGAAAAACGTTCTTCAGCACCACGCATGCATAGTTTTCGCAGTGCTTCCCCTGCCGTTATACCTTCTCGTAGAGGATATTTTGGCAGGACATATTTGCCTAGTGTTAACGTTACCTCGCATGATTCGGCAATTTTACCGCTCATTTCTAACGCGTGATGCCATTTTTTTGGAAACGCATCAGCCATTTCCCCAGCGGGCTTTAAAAAAGATTGATCGTTCGTATCCCTGTTTATCGTTGAGCCGTCTTTAATTGCCCGTAACGCCTCATATGCAATAACTTCTCGTTGGGTCACATAAGAAACATTGTTCGTTCCTACGAGTGGAATACCGAGTTTTTCGGCTAAGGAAAAAGTGACTTCATTGAGCCTTTTCTCTTCCTGTAATCCGCGATCAGTGATTTCAAGAAAAAAGTGATGTTTTTCAAATGTTTGCTGAAGCTTCTCAGCAAGCGAACGAGCAAAATCATACTCTTCATGCAAAAGACATTGACCAATCTCCCCGTCTATCCCTGCTGAGAGACCGTAGACTCCTTCTGTATAATCTGCAAGTACTGAAATGGGAATCGCTTCTATTTTTCGACCTTGCTGACTTTGAATATACGTACTTACTTTTAATAAATTTCGATAGCCTGCTTCATTTTTTGCTAATAAGACGAGAGGGTAGCTACGTCCTTGCTGTTCAGCCCCTGTCATCACTTGAGCTTCAAGCCCAATAATTGGTTTAATGCCAGCCTGGACACACGCTTTGTAAAACGGGATTGTCCCGTACATGACATTCTTATCTGTAATAGCAAGCGAGCGAAAGCCAAGTTCTTTCGCTCGAGAAACGAGTGGCTGAATCCGACAAGCCCCCGCCAACAGGCTAAATTCACTATGTATACGTAAATGGGTGAAGTTCAATACTATCCCTTCCTTACAAAGCACACTATAAAGATTTGTTGATTTTTTTGATCCATCATTTTCTCACGGAGTTGAACGATACTGTGCGGTACGTGATTGGATCTGACCGCTTCGGCAAAATACTTCATGCCTTAATCTTCTTTAATAGCAGACTTTGCTTTCAGTCATTCAATTATTTTTTGAACGCTACATTTGTTAATTGTAGCAAGCGGAGGCTCACCAGCCGCCCACG
>DKGN01000026.1 GCA_002453275.1 Caryophanales bacterium UBA6769 | reverse complement strand
AGTTAAATATCAGTTAAAACTAGGTGAGAGTTACCTTTAATTTTACCGAAGTTTGATTTTATATAGTACTTATTTAGTTTTATAAAAAGTTCAACTAGCGGAGGCAGAATACGCAGACACCTATGGGAAAAGCACGAGTCCGAAGATCACTGAAGAAGCGCTTTTTGCTTCTGAAGAAGCTGAGGCCGTGCCCATGGAAAGCGAAGTATTCTGCCGAAGCGGTTTTACCGCTCTAATTACCGCGCAGTTTATATATAATGTGTCAAAAATAACAATCTTATTAAAAAACATGCTTAATGAAAGAATAAATGTAATGGAGGTTTCAAGATGGGAATTCAAATTCCGAGAGGGACACAGGATATCTTACCTGGTGAAATTGAAAAGTGGCAATATGTCGAACAGAAAGCACGCGAAATGTGTATTCGTTATGGATATGAAGAAATTCGCACTCCAATCTTTGAGTCGACAGAACTTTTTGTCCGCGGAGTAGGAGAAACGACGGATATTGTCCAAAAAGAAATGTACACGTTTCAAGATCGTGGAGAACGAAGCATCACATTAAGGCCAGAGGGAACAGCGCCAACCGTAAGAGCTTTCACTGAGAAAAAGCTTTATGGTTTACCTGAACAGCCAACAAAGCTCTACTACATTGGACCAATGTTCCGTTATGAGAGACCACAGGCTGGGCGAATGCGTCAATTTTACCAGTTTGGAATAGAAGCATTAGGTAGTAACGATCCCGCCATTGATGTGGAGGTTATCGCCTTAGCGATGGAGTTGTATCAATCTCTAGGACTAAAGGAATTAACTCTCGTCATTAACAGTCTTGGGGATGCTGAAAGCCGGACAAACCATAAACAAGCGCTTATCGAACATTTTAAACAACAAATTAATGAATTTTGTCCTGACTGCCAAACCCGACTTGAGAAAAACCCACTGCGAATCTTAGATTGTAAACAAGATCATGAACACGAACTAATTCAAAATGCTCCATCAATATTAGATTACTTAAATGAAGATTCAAAACAATACTTTGCAAATGTTAAAGCTTATTTAACAGCAATGGGGATTGATTATATCGTTGATCCGACATTAGTACGGGGCCTTGATTATTACAACCATACAGCTTTCGAAATTATGAGTAATGCAAAAGGATTCGGGGCGATAACGACACTCTCAGGTGGAGGTCGTTATAATGGGCTTGTCGAAGAAATTGGTGGTCCAGAAACTCCTGGAATTGGCTTCGCTCTCAGTATCGAGAGACTGCTTATGGCACTGGAAGCAGAAGAAATTTCATTACCGATTCAAAATGACATTGACTGTTATTTTGTGACTCATGGTGAAAAGGCACAATTTCAATCAACAGTTTTACTTTATGAGCTTAGGAAAGCTGGCTTCACAGCTGATAAAGATTATTTAAATCGTAAAATGAGAGGGCAATTCCGCTCGGCTGATAGAAAAAACGCCAAATTTACAGCTGTTTTAGGAGAGAGCGAAATTGAAAAAGGTATAGTTGCTATGAAAAACATGGATACCGGAGAACAGACAGAAATTCAAATTGATCAACTTGTTTCATTTTTAAATAGTAAATTACATTAAATGGAGGCAAAGGAAATGGTTGGACGAACACATCAATGTGGAACATTAACAAAAAACAATAGTGGAGAAAAGGTCCACTTAAAAGGGTGGGTGCAGCGACGTCGTGATCTTGGGAACTTAATTTTTATTGATGTTCGTGATCGCTCAGGAGTTGTTCAAGTCGTTGTAAACCCAGAAATATCACAAGAGGCACATCGACATGCAGAAAAACTCCGCAATGAATTTGTCGTAGGCATTACGGGAACAATTGTCGCGAGAGATCCTGCTACTGTGAATGATAAGATTGCTACGGGTGAAATTGAAGTTATCGCAAATGAGGTTCAAATTGTGAACGAAGCGAAAAATCCGCCGTTTATTATTGAAAATGAAACGGATGTAGGCGAGGACATTCGTTTAAAGTACCGTTATTTAGATTTACGCCGTCCAGTCATGCAAGATGCATTTAAGTTGCGTCATCAAGTGACGAGACAAATTCGGAACTTTTTGGATGAACAAGAGTTTCTTGAAATTGAAACTCCAATCCTCACAAAAAGTACACCTGAGGGGGCAAGAGACTACTTAGTCCCAAGTCGAGTGCATCCAGGTGAATTTTATGCGTTGCCACAGTCTCCCCAATTATTTAAACAATTGCTTATGGTATCTGGGTTCGAACGCTACTATCAAATTGCTCGTTGTTTTCGAGACGAAGACTTACGTGCGGACCGCCAGCCTGAGTTCACGCAAGTAGACATCGAAACATCATTTTTAGAAAAAGAAGAGTTATTGTCAATGATGGAAGAAATGATGGCGTCTATTGTAAAAGAAACGAAGGGCATTGATGTCCCGTTACCTTTTCCGAGAATAACTCATTATGAAGCGATGGAACGTTTCGGTTCGGACAAGCCGGATACGCGTTTTGGAATGGAACTCGTCGGACTTTCTCAGATCGTCAAAGATTCAAGCTTTAAAGTATTTAGTGGTGCCATTGAGAATGGCGGTACAGTGAAA
>DKGN01000145.1 GCA_002453275.1 Caryophanales bacterium UBA6769 | reverse complement strand
CTGAATTTGTTGAAGTAAATCCGATTTTAGATGAAAGAAATAAAACAGCGACAACGGCAGTTGCATTAATGGGTTCGATGTTCGGTGAAAAGTTATTGTAACATGCCTCACTGGAAAAATTAGGCATACTTATTTGTCTGATGTGCATTGTGATATAATGGAGTGGTTAACGTAAAGAACAATGGTGGAGGATGAATAATGTGGCCTCTAAGTGATTTTAATATATTTAATTATATAACGAATATCGGTGATGTCGTTGATATATTGCTCGTTACTTATGTTTTTTATAAGTTGACGATGCTTATTCGCGGTACGAAAGCGATCCAACTTTTAAAAGGAATTTCTGTTGTCATTGCCGTTTGGTTCTTAAGTAGTGCCTTTCAATTACAAACGTTAAAATGGCTTGTTGAACAGGTGATTAATTTTGGTTTTCTTGCGATTATCATCATTTTTCAGCCTGAACTTAGACGAGCTCTCGAACAATTAGGGCGTGGGCGCTTTTTTACTCGGTATGCCTCGATTGAAGAGGATGAATATAATGAACTAGTTGAGGCTTTAGTAAAAGCGTCGACGTATATGGGCAAGCGTCGAATTGGTGCTCTCGTTTCGATTGAACGGGAAACAGGAATGAATGAATATGTTGAAACAGGTGTACCGATCCAAGCTAAGATAACATCTGAGCTTTTAATTAATATTTTCATTCCAAACTCACCATTGCATGATGGCGCGGTTATTGTAAATAAAAATAATATATTGGCTGCTGCGTGCTATTTACCATTGTCAGAAAGTCGATTTATTCCGAAAGAGTTAGGGACAAGGCACCGGGCAGCGATAGGGGTCAGTGAGGTTACAGATAGTCTTACACTTGTCGTGTCTGAAGAGACAGGGCAAATCTCACTTGCGAAAAACGGCGAAATACACCGAGATTTAGATGAAGATAAATTGAAGGAATTGTTAACAGCTGAACTTCTACGCCAGAGCAATGCAACGGCTTCGCGTTGGCAATGGAGGGGGAAGGACAATGGATAAACTGTTGAAGAGCAACTGGTTTGTCATTTTAATTTCCTTTATATTCGCGCTCATGCTTTATTCTATCGTTGCTGTTCCAAAGAATATGCAAAATGCAAATACTGATGCGCGAAGTGATGGCACTGAACGAATTGAAAATGTTGAAGTTCACGCTTATTATGACGACGCGAAATATGTTGTTTCAGGTATCCCCGAAACTGTAGATGTCACGTTAACGGGTACACCTTCACAGTTATTTATGGCGAGAATGGAAAAAAACTTAGAAGTGTATGTTGATTTAAATGACTTTGATGTTGGGACACACACCGTGCAATTAAAGCATCGTGGTCTTTCAGATGGGATCAAAGTTTCTATTCATCCGGCCTCAACAACTGTAACAATTGAAGAAAGGGTAAGTAAGGACTTTCCGATTACCGTTGAATATGTAAATGAAGATAAACTTCCTGAAGGTTACAGTGCTGGACAGGCTATTGTAACACCGACCACGGTAACCGTATATGGTAGTGAAACGCAATTAAGCCGGATTTCTAAAGTAAAGGGAACGATCGATATAGATGAAGAGAAAGAAACATTTACAAAAAGCATTCCGATAAAAGCGTATGACAGTAACAATAAAGAAATTACTGGAGTTTCTATGAATCCTAATGTCGTCGATGTTGAAGTCCCGATTGTCGGTCCACATAGTTTTGTACCTTTAAAAATTATTCAAGAAAATAAGTTGTCTCAGGACGTTAGCATAGAGTCAATTGTTGCGAACCCGGAGACTGTTGTCATCTATGGTACAAATAAAGAGATAGAGAAGATTGAATTTGTTGAAGTGGTCGTTGATTTAGCAAAATTATCAAATGAAAATTCAACAACATTGACTGCTGATGTTGTCCTTCCAAAAGGAGTAACTAAAGTTGAGCCACAACAAGTAGAGCTAACTATCAAGCTTGGGAAGAAAGAAACGAAAACAATAAAAAATGTTTCTCTTCAAATTAGTGGACTCCGCGAAGGATTTAAGTTTTCTTTTATCGAGCCACAGGATGGCAAGCTTGATGTAACGATGAGTGGGGCAAAATCAATTTTAGATCGCATAACGGCTAAAGATATTAAAGCATATGTTGATGCCGAAGGATTAGATAAAGGTCAGCATACTGTCCCCGTTAAATTTAGTGGACCACAAAATGTGTCCTGGGATGAACGAAAAGCGAAATTTGAAATTAAATGACGTGAAAAAACAGGAATATCTTGAAGTTGAATTGTACAGTTACAGGAAGAAGAGGAGTGAGTGAAATGGGGAAATATTTTGGCACTGATGGTGTCCGAGGAGTTGCGAATCGTGAACTCACCCCAGAACTAGCATTTAGGATAGGTAGATTTGGTGGTTATGTACTAACAAAAAATAGCGAAGGAAAACCGAAAGTACTCATCGGACGTGACACAAGAATATCCGGCCATATGCTCGAGGGAGCTCTGATTGCTGGGTTGTTATCGATTGGAGCTGAAGTGATGCGGCTTGGGGTGATTTCAACACCTGGGGTTGCCTATTTAACAAAAGCACTCAATGCACAAGCGGGTGTCATGATCTCTGCCTCACACAATCCAGTCGCAGATAACGGTATCAAATTTTTCGGGTCAGATGGCTTTAAATTGTTAGATGAAGAAGAGGATGAAATCGAAGCACTGCTTAATCGTGACGGTGACGATTTGCCTCGACCGGTTGGTGAAGATTTGGGTGTCGTCAGCGATTATTTCGAAGGTACTCAAAAGTATTTACAATTTTTAAAGCAAACGATTGATGAAGACTTCACTGGTCTTACAATTGCCCTTGATTGTGCACACGGCGCTACCTCATCGCTCGCACCTTATTTGTTCGCTGATTTAGATGCGGAAATTGCTACAATAGGAACGAACCCTGACGGTTTAAATATTAATGAGGGTGTCGGGTCAACTCATCCTGAAGTACTTGCATCTGTTGTGAAAGAAGAGAAGGCTGATCTTGGATTAGCTTTCGACGGCGATGGGGACCGCCTCATTGCTGTTGATGAGTTAGGAAATATTGTTGACGGCGATAAAATTATGTTTATCTGTGCAAAATATTTCAAAGAAAATGGCTTACTGAAAAATGATACGGTCGTCTCGACAGTGATGAGTAACCTTGGATTTTACAAAGCGTTAGAAAAGAATGAAATTCAGTCTCGTCAGTCAGCAGTTGGTGATCGTTATGTTATGGAAGTTATGCTTGAAGGCGACTTTAATTTGGGTGGAGAACAGTCCGGACATATTATTTTCTTAGATTATACGACGACAGGAGATGGAATTCTATCAGCTTTACAGTTAGTCAACATTATGAAGCTGACGGGCAAAAGTTTATCTGAGCTCGCAAGTGAAATGGAAACATATCCTCAAAGTCTCGTGAATGTAAGAGTATCTGATAAAAATCACGTACTAGAAAATGATAAAATTAAAGCAATCGTTGATAAAACAAAGCAAGAACTAGGAAAGAATGGACGTGTCCTCGTCCGTCCATCTGGGACAGAGCCGCTTGTGAGAATCATGGTGGAAGCCCCAACAGAAGAACAATGTTATGAATATGTTCAAGAGATTTCAGCCGTCGTCCAAGATGAAATGGGAATAAAAGAAGACTAGAGAAGGAGAAGCTCTGCAAGAAATTGCATAGCTTCTTTCTATTTGACAATATTCAACAATGAAAATATATTTCCCGGGGAATTTTGTCGGATACGACCATTTGATGTTAGTGTTTTTCATGTTTTGCATTAATTTGTTTAAATTATGTATTGAAGAGGGACATACTAATACAAGGGAGGGGATATCGTGCACCATTGGAATTATGGTCCTCAATGGGGTGGTTTTCCTCCATTGATAATCATCGGTGGTATTTTATTAGTTATTGTGTGGGGTCTCTTAATCTGGCTTGCTATCTACGCTATTCGAAAATTTTCACAAAAAAGTTTAAATTATGAGGATCGAGATCCTGCGGTTACAATTTTGCGTGAACGCTATTCGAAAGGTGAAATCAGTACGGAAGAGTACAGAGAACGATTAAAAGAGCTGCGAGATACAACTAACTGAAGTTTAATTAAACGTTTAATTAATAAAATTGTTTGGTTATAATTTTCAATTCGGGACAGCATATTCATAAGGAGGGTTACGATGAGTACACGTTATCGCTGTCCAAATTGTAAAACGAATCGTTCAAGGTTTAATATAATTGAGCAAGTCGCTTATGCAGTGAAGCTTGATCCGCAAACAGGTGACATCGTTGAGCAGTATGAGAGTGGTGAAAGTCCAGGACCATTACATAAAGTCTATAACGGTCCTGAAAAAAGACTGCAGTGTGCAGTTTGTGGCTTAAATGAAAATGAACAAACATTTATAAAATTTGGCGAAGCGTAATCCCACTTTATTGCAAAGTGGGATTATATTTTGTCTAAATCGAGAAAGACTATGAAAAGAAAAAGGAACAGGAGGGCATTCATGGACAAAGAAATGCGTTACGGAGACGATTATAAATACATTCCCGCAACCTCGGTAGGGAGTGGGGTAGGAATTGAAGTACTCCCAGATGTGTATTGCTTTACAATCCAAATCGTTAATATTCATCTAGTCGGTCATCCAGAGGCAAAAGACTTTGTGCTCGTTGATGCAGGTATGCCACATTCTGCAGAAAAAATCATATCCGTTGTTGAGGAGCGCTTTGGCAAAAATAGTCGACCACAAGCGATAATTTTGACACATGGTCATTTTGATCATGTCGGGGCTTTAATCGAATTAATTGAGCATTGGAGTGTTCCTGTCTATGCTCATCACTTGGAGATGCCATTTTTAACTGGAAAACAAAGTTATCCAGAACCTGATCCTTCAGTCGAGGGTGGGATGGTTGCTAAAATGTCACCACTATTTCCAAATGAACCGATTGATTTAGGGAAGCATATTCATGAGCTACCTTCAGACGGGACCGTTCCTCATATGCACGGTTTCCGCTGGATTCATACACCAGGACATTCACCAGGTCATGTCTCCTTCTTTCGTGAACAAGACAGAGCATTAATTGTTGGAGATGCATTCGTGACGGTTAAACAAGAATATTTATATAAAGTGATGACACAAGAAAAAGAAATTAGCGGTCCGCCGCGGTATTTAACGACTGACTGGAAGGCAGCAAAAGAATCCGTGACATCATTAGAAGCATTGAAGCCCTCGGTTGCTGTTACCGGTCATGGGTTACCGTTGTCTGGAAAAGAACTACTGGAAGGCTTAGACATGCTTGCTCGTGACTTTGACCGTATTGCGCTTCCAAGCCATGGAAAATATCTTCACTAAAAGACAAAGTCGAGGTGGATGGAGCATCTCGACTTCCTTATTGAATCGGCTTCCTATACGAAGTAAACCGTATTAATTGTCTACACATCTCCCTGTCCCGTGCTTGAACCTTTCTAAATAGGGAACAATGATGATATTGATTGAAAGGGATGTGAGCAACGTGAATGATAAACAGTCAGTACCGAGGGAAGAAGGGATCGATCATAGTGTTAGTCTATTAAGAGAGGGATATCGTTACATATTGAACCGCCGGGAAAGTTTTCAAGCTGATGTTTTTGAAACACGATTACTTGGTCAAAAGGCCATTTGTCTAGGTGGAAAAGAAGCAGCGGAACTTTTTTATAATAATGAGAAGTTTCAACGGCAAGGGGCGGCACCAAATCGAGTCCGAGAAACATTATTTGGAGAAAAAGGTGTACAAACATTAGATGGGAGTCATCATAAGCATCGGAAAGAAATGTTCATGTCCCTTATGACCCCTGAGAACCTAGCAAAGCTTACGGACTTGACACAAAAGGAATGGGCACAGGCACTGAAAAATTGGAAGCAGAAGGAACAAGTTGTGTTGTATGAAGAGGGAAAGTCAATACTGTGTAGCGTGGCATGTCAGTGGGCTGGTATTCGATTATCAAGGGAGGAATTGCAAGAAAGAACCGATGCATTAAGTCGTTTGTTTGAATCTCCTGCTTCGTTTGGACCTGAGCATTGGCGTGGCCGAATGAGCAGAAACAAAGCTGAAAAATGGATTAGCAATCTAATTGGTAAAGTAAGAGAAGGAACGTATATGCCTGAACGGGAAACAGCGTTGCATACGATTGCTTGGCATCGTGATGAAGATGAGGAACTCCTCGTACCTGAAGTTGCCGCAGTCGAGGTGATTAACATTTTACGGCCAATTGTAGCGGTTGCGATTTATGTTAACTTTCTTGCTCTTGCACTACATCATTACCCACATGAAAAAGAGAAGCTGCAATTAAACTTCAAAGCATACTCCCCATTATTTATTGAGGAAGTTCGCCGTTATTATCCATTCTTCCCATTTGCTGTGGCACGTGTGAAAAAAGACTTCACATGGAACAATTACTTGTTTCAACAAGGGACTTTAACTATGCTTGATTTATATGGAACAAATCATGACCCAAAGCTTTGGAATAACCCTAGTGAATTTAACCCTGAACGATTCAAAAACCGAGATCCTAGCTTATACGATTTGATCCCACAAGGTGGCGGAGATTATATAATGGGACACCGTTGCGCGGGTGAGTTTGTGACAATTGACATAATGAAAGTGAGTCTTGATTACCTTGTAAATCTGATCGATTACGACATACCTGACCAAGATTTAAGCTATAGCATGGTGGCGATGCCAAGCATTCCAAAGAGCAAGGTTATCTTAAAAAATGTGAAACCAAATGGTTTATAATGAAAAGACGTGGGGCTAATGTTTAGCTTCACGTCTTTATTGCTTACTCCTTAATCCCTTCTAGCCACTCAGAGTAACAGCCACTGCACAATGCTTCTTCACGATCCTGATATTCGTGAAAAAAAGAAATAAAATGTACTGTTTTTTCTTCAAGCAGGTCGTTGCAATAAAAACACTCGTTATTCATCGGTCCTCTCATCCTTTTCATATTTTTCCAAGCGGTTCATGGATCCGTTACAAAAGGGGAAGCACCTATATTTTTTGCAAAATTTAAAAATTCATGCTTGAAATATTGAAAATTTTATTTGAGAAACATCGATTTATACGCTAGATTTAAAGAATGAGAAAAACAAATACATTGAGAGACGTGAAGCGTGACAAGAGAAAGGAAATGATGAAACGTATGTATCGAGCTTTATCAATTGCGGGTGCTGCAGCAAGGGGAGGCGCCGGCATTCAAGCTGACTTGAAAACATTTCAAGAACTAGATGTATACGGGATGTGCGTGATGACAGCCATTGTTGCAACACATCCTGAAAAGAAACAAGGAATTTATCCGCAATCTGTTGACGCGATTGAAGCGCAAATGTATACCATTTTAAGAGATATCGGTGTTGATGCGGTGAAGACAGGAATGCTGTTTACTGAAGAAGTTATTTTAAAAGTAGCTGGATGGATTCAGGAAATGAAAACGAAGAATATCGTCGTTGACCCTGTTATGATAGGAAAAATGGGATCTGCCCTCTTAAAAGATGATGCTATTGAAGCGATGAAGAAGAAACTCATTCCGCTTGCAAAGGTAATTACTCCGAATATGCCCGAAGCTGCGAGGTTATTAGATCAGGATGAACTGACGACTGTGGACGACTTAATGGAAGCCGCTCAGTCGTTGCATCAGCTCGGATCAGAGTATGTGCTCGTAAAAGGTGGTCGGTTAGAAGGACCGGCCGTTGATGTCTTATTTGATGGAACGCAATTTTACATACTTGAATCGCCGCGTATTGATACCATTCATACAAACGGAGCAGGCTGTACGTATTCTGCAGCGATTGCAGCTGAGCTGGCAAAAGGGAAAACTGTACTAGAAGCAGTTGAAAAAGCGAAAAAGTTCATTACAGCGGCAATCCGCCACTCATTTGGGTTTAAACGAGGTGTTGGTCCGACGTATCATGCGGCATACGGCAAGTATAATGAACAATCGGTTCGCATATCCATTCAAAAGTTAGAAGAATGAGCATGTAAAGCTTTCGGGGCTTGAGAAAAAGGGGAATGAGGCCATGGTAACGGAGATTGTAACGTTAGTTAAGTATTTATTTTTAGGGTTACTCCAAGGCATTACGGAGCCAATTCCGATCTCATCAAGTGGACATCTCGTTTTAGCGCAACATTTTTTGGGTATTTATACTGAAAAGCTTACGTTCGAGCTGCTTGTGAACGCAGGTTCACTTATTGCGGTTCTCATCATTTATCGTGAAGACATCGTTCGTCTAACGAAAAATGGTTTGTCTTATTTGGTGACGAGAGACGAAGAGGCGAAGACTGATTTTCGGTTTATTTTGTATTTAGTCGTTGCAACGATCCCAGCAGGTGTCGTAGGTGTTTTGTTTGAAGAGAAAATTTCAAATGTTTTTAAAAGCGGTGTGAAGGGAATTGCCATTACATTGCTTATTACAGGAATTGCTTTATTTGTCATTCGGAACCTACGCGGAAAAAAGCAAGATAAAGATTTACGGCTACGGGATGCAATCATTGTTGGGTTAGCACAAATGGTTGCGCTTGTGCCGGGGATCAGTCGGTCTGGTGCGACGATCGTGGCGGCAATTGGACTTGGGATGAAGCCTGAGACAGCCTTGCGATTTTCTTTTTTGCTTTATATCCCCGTTAGCGTTGGTGGGACGTTGCTGAGCGTGAAAGATATTGCGAATGATCCGGATTTATCGACGTTATTTATTCCGTATCTCGTTGCATTTCTCGTATCGATTATTGCGTCTTACTTCGCATTGAAATGGTTCATGGGCATTATGCAAAGAGGGAATTTAATTTATTTTAGTCTTTATTGTTTCATTGTCGGTATTGCGATCCTAATTTTCGCTTAGAAAAGGTGAAGCGGATGTCCGAGCTTCACTTTTTTCTTTCCTTTTTCCGCTGTGGTAAAATAACTAGAATCCGATAGGAGGTAGCGGGATGATTGTAGAACTTTGGGATTTTATTTTATTTGATGAAAATGTCCGGAATATCGGAATCTCAATAGTAGTCTTTTTTCTGTTTTTATTATTCCGGAAGTTATTTACGAAATATGTCTTTTCCATATTGAACAAGTTAGGTAAAAAAACGCCAGGTGAAATGCTTTCCTCTATTTTGCTTGCGTTTAAAAAGCCGATGCAATGGTTTTTTATCGTCATTGGTATTTATATTTCTGTTGGGTCTTTTCCTTATTTAAATCAGCAAAATCCGTTATTTTTAGATTTTGTCCGAGCCTCTATTATTGTGCTAATCACATGGGGATTTTACAATTTAGCATCAGTATCTTCCTTGTTTTTTAGACGTGTGAATGATCGATTTAATATGGAGTTGGACGAAATTCTCATTCCATTTTTCTCGAGAGCATTACGCTTTATTGTTTTAGCAATTAGCTTTAGTATCATTGCTCAAGAATTCGGATATAACATCAGTGGTTTTGTTGCAGGGTTAGGGCTTGGCGGTCTTGCTTTTTCATTAGCGGCTCAGGATGCGATTGCGAATTTATTCGGTGGGGTCATCATCATTACAGAAAAACCATTTACGATTGATGATTGGATTTTGACACCGAGTGTTGAAGGGATAGTTGAAGATATTACATTTCGCAGTACGAGGGTGCGTACGTTTGCGGATGCCTTGGTCACTGTTCCGAATGCCACGTTAGCGAAGGAGCCGATTACGAATTGGAGTGAAATCGGAAAACGTCAAATTACGTTTAGCCTTGATGTGGCTCACAATACACCACAGGACAAGCTCCGTTCTACCGTAGCGAAGATTGAGACGTTAATTAAGCAACATGAAGAAGTCCACCCAGAAACCATTATTGTAAAGTTTAATGAATTTCTTGAAAATGGATTTTCGATTTACTTTTACTTTTTTACGAAAACGACGGGCTGGGTCGACTATTTGGACATTCGCGAGGACATTAATTTTCGCATCTTAGAAATTTTAGATGATGAAGGCGTTGAATTGGCATTAACGGCTCACAAGCTTTACGTTGATGAAGATGATGGAGAGAAAAATGAGCAAGCATAAATGTTTCGTCGTTCGTCGGTACATACTAACATTCAAAAGCTGAAGGAGGAATGTTAGATGCCAAAGCCAAAGCGAGACGATCGCTCAGACAACCCAGAAAAATTGGAAAGAATGATCGGTGATACGCTTCAAAACAAAAATGAAGCGGAGGACTATCTAGAAGCGCACGAAGAACAGATGAGTGAAGAAACGAAACAGCAAATTCGCGAAAAGAACAAACGGCGGGAAGAAAGCATTAAAGGATTTCGTGAAGAGTTAAAAGATGAAGTAAGTGATCAAGAGGATCATTATTCTTAAGCTGGCATGAAGGGAATTCCCTTCATGCTTTTTTCATGATTCAAGAACATCATGATCGACATAACGCTCCCCATTTATTTCACTTATAACGTTGATTGCCACCTTTGCTCCGTCGCCAGCAGTAATGATTGCATGCACGCTAACTCCTGCACACGTACCTGCCGCCCATATTCCATCAATATTTGATTTTCCATCTTGATCGACATCAATAACTTTTTGTATTCTAGGCTCTGTTCCCGCTTTCGTGTCTACACCAATTTTTTCTGCGAAATTGACAGCTGCTCCTGTAGCTAAGATGACATACTTTGCTTCATAGCTAGCATTTTCCGTAGTAATGACGAAAGCATTCTCTGTTTGCTTGAGGTCTTGAGCCGTATCCTTTACGAGAATAGCTCCTAACTTTTCTGCTTGCTTAAGCCCTGTATCAACCATCGTTGGTCCATCCATCTCCGTCACGGCGTAATAGTTTTTGAGCAATGCTCGTCTTGTCATGCCTTTGTCATCGTCAATGAGTAATGTTTGTTTACCTGCTTTTGCCGTATACAATGCTGCAGTTGCTCCAGCAGGCCCTCCACCGATAATTGCAATGTCATACATAGGAAATAAGCTCCTTTCAAAAAAACCTTTTTATTTTTTCTACTCTTCTTATGTATTCTCGAATGGTTATGAAAATCCTGTGTATAAATCTCGTTTCTGTACCACACACTAATAAATGATTTGCTTTTACTACTATTTTTAGGAGGGTTACATATGCCACAGCAAAATCAACAACAACTCCAACAAGTTGTTCAAGCTGCCCAACAAGCCCAGCAGGCGGTGCAACAAGCACAAGCAAGTGCAGATCCACAACAGTTACAACAGGCCCAGCAACAGCTTCAACAAGCGCAACAACAGCTCCAACAAATGCAATCTCAAGCAAGTGCTCAAGCAAATCAGCAAGAACAACAGCAGTTGCAACAAGCACAAGAGCAACTTCAACAAGCTCAGCAACAAGTACAGCAAGCTCAACAAAGTCAACAAAACAACAATATGCAATAAAAATGTGCACAATTTTAAGAGGAACCGAAAACTTGGTTCCTCTTGTGTTTTTGTGTTTTAAAGTTTAAGTTATTCTACAATTTCAAATGTTTCTGTGACATGTACACTGCTTTCGATCGTTTGAATCATGCCACAGTTTTTACGAGAAAGGGCAAGTGCTCTTTTTATTTTGTCATGGCGAAGGTTGTTTCCTTTGAGAACAAAGTGAATCTTCATCGATTCAATGCGATTCGCTTTTTCTTCATTTCTTTCAACTTGAGTAGTGACTTCTATGTTTTGTAATTCCATACGCATTTTGATTAATATGTCTTTGAAAATATTTGCACTACATCCAACGATCGAAGCAACGAGAAGTTGATATGGACGATAACCGTCTTCATCATTGGAGGAAATTCGGAGAGCGCCATACCCCGTCTTCATCGAAAAGCCATTTTCGTCATTCATTTTAAATTCCATCATGTATCCCTACCTTATTTCTATTAATTTTGTTTCAGCTATTGTGATATTTTAGCATTTGCATGTAAGGCTACTATAACAAATCCCCTTTTTGTACGAGATTGGCTTGGATAATATAACGGTCGGGGGCATCACCAAAATAAGTAAAGGGATAGCAGGTCGACATCGTTAAGGTTGGTTCATCTTTTTCGACGATGACTGATCGATCGTCTGCATCCGTAATCCATGTATCGTTAATTTTATATTCATAGTCTTCTCCTTGATAAATGACGTAAAACCGATCGCCATCTTCAAGTTCACCAAGTGGCCGAAAGACGGAATCACGATGACCTGATAAGACAGTGTGACCATCTTCTCCTGGGGGAACGGTCACATCACTTACGTACATGCCTACCCCTTTTGCTAGTGTATTTTCATCTGTACCCCAATAGACTTCAAAAGCTTTGTTTAGTTTTGGGATGACGAGGGTTGCAACATCCTCGCCTCGTTTATACTCGGAATTAGCTTCTGCTGAATCTGTATGATTTTTAGCTTTTAACTTTTTGACTTCGCCGTCGAAATTAGTGACAGAACTCATCGTTTGCCAATGCTCATAACCAAAGTGGACGGTAAGCCCGACTCCGATTAAGAGCAAGATGATTCCTAACTTTCTCATGACTAGTCACCCCGTCTCATTAATTTTTCGTAGATTTTTGACTGTTGTGAGAGTTAGTTTTAAAACCCTGTAAAGCCACCAAAGATATCAATTAAATAAGTAGTAATTTTCGTCATTTGCCCTGTGTAAAGCAAGATTCCGGATAGCACCATGATGGCACCACCAGTTTTCATGAGTTTGGTTGAATACTTTAAGATCCATTTTGTACGCCCGATGAAAAAAGCCATGATAAAAAAGGGAATCGCAAATCCGAGTGTATAGGCCAAAATGTAGAGAATTCCTTGCGATGGATTCGCAGCCGATAGCACGAGTACAGACGCGAGAATTGGCCCAACACATGGTGTCCACCCAGCGGCGAAGCCGATGCCGACTAGAGTTGATCCTAAGTACCCTGTACTCTTGCGCTTAACAGACAGCTTTTTTTCTCGCATTAACCACGTCGGGTTAATGATCCCCATGACGAATAATCCCAATACGATAACGAGGACGCCTCCAAGCATGCTGATTAACTTTTGATTACCGATGAAAAATTGCCCAAGCCAAGAAGCGGATAACCCGAGCGCGAAAAAAATAATGGAGAAACCAAGAATAAAAAACATTGTGTGGAATAACGTGAGCCTTTTCATTTCACCTGTTTGTTCGCCTTGTAGCTGATTAACAGATACACCTGTAATGTAAGAAATATACGATGGATATAAAGGCAGAACACACGGCGATACGAATGATAAAAACCCTGCACCGAATGCTAACCAGATTGTAAGACTTTCCATTGTTTCACCCCATTCAACTACTTGTTATTTCATTCATGATCGTTTCAATTTGTTGCATTGTCATCGGCCCCATTATTTTATGTGTAATGACATGATTTTCATCGACAATGAAAGTGGTTGGAACGACGGCAACTTGATAATCCATCGTGACATCCCCTGTCTCGTCTAATAAAACAGGAAAGGTAAAATTATTTTCCTCAATGTATTCTGTCATCTTGTCAAGACTGTCATTAAACGTTAAATCAACCATGAAAAAATTGACCTCTTTCCCGTATTTTTCATATGCTTTTTGGATGTCAGGCATTTCTTTTTTGCAAGGAGGGCACCACGAAGCCCAGAAATTAACTAAGGTTGGCTTACCATCATCAGTATGTAGTTGAAGTTTGTCACCTGACAGCGTTTTTAGTTCAAAGTCTTTAGCGACTGAGCCCTTTTCTTGTATTTGTGGCCTGTCTTCTTGTGTCTGAACTGGTTCCGCATCTTCATTCGTTTGTTTAGTCTCTTGTTGTATAGGAACGGTTTCTTCTTCCTTTTTATCAGCGTTCATGTAGAAGGCACCAGCAAGAAGTAAGGCAACGAGCACGCCGATAAGAATATGTTTCCCCACGTCTTCTTTCACTCCCTTTTTTAGTGATTACGTATGAGTATGTTCTTAGTTTGTTAAGATTTGATAAAGAAGACTTCGTTTGTAACCATTAACTGAACCTTAGCCGCGAACGAAACGCAGGATGCGTAAGTGCAGATGATGCAACATGGACGTTGCGCTTTCATCTGCGTTCGAAGCTTGGCGTCACTTGATTCTCGCTTATTTCTGCGAGAATCTTAGTAAAGCCGCTGAGATAAAGAAGATTTGTCGTGCAGAACTTTAACGTTTCTTTACAATTCCGGGTTATCCTAGAGTGAGGAGGGAAATCGAGTGGGTGATGCATGGTTTATTGGACCTTTTTTAATCCAAGAAAAATGGGGCTTGTATGCTCTTGCTTTTATCATAAGCTATCTCGTGTTGCGCTTTGTTATAAAGAGAAAAGGAATCGATGTAGCGATTATCGATCCTCTTTGGAATAGTTTATTTTATTTTTTTATCGTTTGGAAATTTAGTTATGCGTTGTTTTACCCGAAGGACGTAATCGAAAATCCAATTTCGCAGCTATATTTTACGGGAGGCGATAAAGGGTTAGTCCTTGGTCTGATCGCTGTCGTTTTTTATTTTTATTGGAAGGGCAAACGAAGTTCGTTTTCTTTCCATCATTATATGGAGCTTGGAATGATCGCTATATTGACTGGTCTTGGTGTCTATCGTGGGCTTGTCTGGGCATTCTATCTCCCAAGCCAACTCATTCTCTTAGTGGATGCACTGTTTCCGCTCGCTATCGTTATTCTTTTATTTAGACTCGGGAGGGAACATTGGGCGATTGTATTAGCATGGTTTTCGCTTGGGGCGTTGTTTCTTTCTTATTTTAAGCCTGATGTCGCTATCTTGCTTGGCTTTTCACTTCAGCAGTTAATTTATATTACTGTTGCGCTACTTTGTTTTAGTCTTGTGCTACAAAAGAGAAGGGTCGGTTCAGCATGATTAAAAAAATCTTGCCTTTTGTGCTACTTATCGGACTTGTATCCTGGGGCATCTATGATTACGTTCGCTCTAGTGATGAAGGTATGAAAGAGCAGACAGAACAACAAGAAGAGGTTGGTATTAACCAAGGAAATATTGCTCCAAACTTTACACTTGAGACGTTGGAAGGTGGGAAGACGAAGCTTACTGATTATCGGGGAAAGAATATAATCGTTAATTTTTGGGCAACGTGGTGTCCACCGTGTCGTGCGGAAATGCCTGATATGCAATCGTTTTATGACAAGCATCATGATGAAGACTTTGTTATTTTAGCGGTTAATCTCACATCAACTGAAAGCAATCGAAGCAACATTCAGCCTTTTTTGGAAGAATTGGGGGTTACGTTTCCAGTTTTGCTTGATGAAGAAAACGAAGTTGCCGAAGAGTATAAAGTCGTTGGATATCCGACGAGTTACTTTATCGACAAAGCTGGAACGATACGTTATAAGGTTGTCGGACCAATGAATCGTGAATTTATGCAAAAGCAAGTGAAGGCGATGAATAAATAATAATGTTGGTGAAAAACGATGAATACGACGGGGAAAACAATTTTAATAGTTGAAGATGAGCCACCTATTTTGGAGATTATGACGCGCTATTTATCTTCTGCTGGCTATGAAGTTTGGGGAGTGACTGATGGTGAGGAGGCACGGCGTGCTTTTGAAGAAAAAGATCCGTGCTTTGTCATATTAGATCTGATGCTACCAGGAGATAGCGGTGAGTCGATTTGCCATTGGATTCGGACAGAGATGAAAAGTGATGTGCCACTCATTATGGTTACGGCAAAAGTGAGTGAAAAGGATAGAATCTACGGGCTTGAAATTGGAGCGGATGATTACATAACAAAACCATTTAGCCCGAAGGAGTTAGTCGCTCGTGTCGCGACGGTTTTGCGCAGGACAGCAAATCGTTGTAGCAAACTTAGCTACCATGGCATTACAGTGAAGCCGTTGAAGCATGAAGTGAGAGTGGATGGTCAAACGATTGATGTAACGAATCATGAATTTCAATTGCTTTATTATTTGATAAAACATCCGAATCAAATTTTGTCACGTGAGCAAATTCTTGATGAGTTATACCCGAATCAAGAGAAAATCGTTATCGATCGGACGGTTGACGTTCATATTGGGAAGCTTCGGGAAAAGCTTGGCAAGAACAAGGAACATGCCATTCAGACGGTTAGGGGGGTGGGGTATAAATTTGCGGCTTATTAAATCTATTAAAGGTAAGATGATTCATAAATGGGTTGTCTTAAATCTTTTAATTACATTTATTATCATTTTTATTGTCGGCTTCTCGATTAAAGAGTTTGCATGCTATCAATTTAACGTGTATTCTAACTCATCAAGTCAATCTGAACAGTTTAGAGCTGTGATTGAGACGTATCTTCTATATGCTAGTATCATTGCTTTTTCTTTAGCGATCATCATTCACCT
The DNA here is from genome assembly GCA_002453275.1 of Caryophanales bacterium UBA6769. Classification (GTDB taxonomy): domain Bacteria; phylum Bacillota; class Bacilli; order Bacillales; family UBA6769; genus Pueribacillus. The sequence continues at coordinate 25,524 of DKGN01000145.1, read as the reverse complement.
CTTTTTTGCGAGAAGAATTTTACAACCGCTAGGCAAGCTTACTTACTTTTCAAACCGAATGCCAGAGCTACGGTCGCTCAAAATGAAATCAAAGGATGAAGTTGGGCAAATTGCAAATGATTTAATCCAGATATCAAAACAAGTACACGGGCTACAAGAGCAAAATGATCAAATGATGGCAGACATTGCTCATGAATTGCGAACCCCACTAACGACGTTACATGGTTATATCGAAGGCTTGGAAGACGGGATGTTTTCTCAAGATGAAAATACGACAGCGATTTTGAAACGAGAGTGTGAACGGTTAATTACTTTCATTGAGCGTATTCATACGTTACATGAATGGGAACAAAAGGAATTAAGCTATGGAGCTCATCAGATTGAAAGCTTGGTACAGTCCGTTGTCAACGACTTTTCGGAAGAGGGTCTACGTATTCAAGTGAACGTCCAAGCCGAAAGGATCACATGTGACGCTTCGGCCATTCGAACAATAATGCAGGAATTACTGGCCAACGCAGTCCATTATGATAAGGAACAAGACATTACAATCGAAGGTAATATGTATGATGAACGGTATATCGTTTTCATTTCGAATCGAGGAGACACTTTTTCAAAGCAAGATCGAGAGCGATTATTTGAACGTTTCTATCGTGTTGACTCCTCACGAAGCCGTCATACTGGTGGAGCAGGCTTAGGCTTAGCAATTGCACAGGAGATTGTTTCAAAAATTGAAGGGGAGATTGGGTACGAGATGAAGGACAAATTGCATACTTTTTGGTTTTCAATTCCTATTAAAACATAATCATTCATAGGGTATACTGAATGCAATGATGAACAGGAAGGCGTGAACTTTGTGGAATACGCCAATGTTTTGCAAAGATTAAAAGCATTTTTGCTCGATTATGTTTTCATTTTGTTGTATGTAGGGTCACTCGTTGTTGTTGCTCTATTTTTATTCCCTTCTATACAAGTGCTCTTCATTCAGTCTGTCATGAAAGCGCAATTTTTTGGCTTTGTCTTAGTGACGTTACCTATTTCCCTTTATTTCGCCGTGTTCGACTCGAATATTGGAAAGCAAACTTTCGGCAAAAAAATCCTTCAATTACGAGTTGTTACCAAGGACGGTCAAGTTCCTTCATTTCTACACTCCCTGTTGCGTATAAGCTTAAAATTTCTCCCGTGGGAGCTTTCTCATTTTCTAGTTTATCAGTTCGTTGCTTCTAGCGATGACCGCTTGCCTTATTCATTAGTTGCTTTAACGGCTATTGTCTATGGGTTAGTCATTGCTTATTTTGTTACTGCCATTTTTTCAAAAAAGAAACAAGCGTTGTATGATGTAATAGTGAAGACGTATGTTGTGAAAAAAATGTGACTTAAAGCTCAAATCTTTATGTTCATTAAGAAATTTGCCAAATGATAAAGTTGTGAGTAATAGAAAGGCTCAGAAGGAAGAGAATAGAGATAACATCACTAGATTGATGGTGACATACTGGAGGGATTTCATGAAACGAGTAACGGTATTTTGTGGGTCACGTGTTGGGACAGCTGAGGAGTATAAAGAAGGTGCGATTGCGTTAGGGAGAGAGCTTGTGAAGAGAGGAATTACACTTGTCTACGGTGGTGGAAGTGTCGGCTTAATGGGGGTTATCGCGAACACGGTTCTAAAAGAAGGTGGGGAGGTTATCGGGATTATTCCGAGATTTCTTGAAGAACGGGAAATCTCACATATTAGTTTGACTGAGCTCCACATCGTTGAATCGATGCATGAAAGGAAAGCAAAAATGGCAGATTTAGCAGATGGATTTATTGCTATGCCTGGTGGACCTGGGACGTTAGAAGAGCTAGTTGAGATTTTCACATGGGGTCAGCTCGGGCTGCATGAAAAGCCATTAGGCTTATTAAACATTCATGATTTTTACGACCCGCTCATTCAATTTTTTGATCATATGACAACGGAGCAATTTTTAAAGGAAAAGCATCGACAAATGGTGTTAGTTGAATCGGACCCAGCGAGGTTACTAGAGCAGTTCTCTACTTACGAAGCACCAGAAGTGAAAACGTACTTGGAGGAAGACCAAATTTAAAAGTACTCTATTTTTCAAGCTATCGAGCCCTTATGCTAAAATGTAACGTGAAAGGGGATAGTGCGCGTGAAGCGGATTTTAGTCGTTGAAGATGAACCTTCAATCGTTACATTAATAAAATTTAATCTTGAACAAGCGGACTTTTCAGTTTTGACAGCAGAGGACGGTAACACGGGATTGCGGCTTGCTGTAGAAGAGAAGCCTGACTTAATCGTTCTTGATATTATGTTGCCTGGCATGGACGGGATTGAAATTTGCAAAGCGTTACGGCTAGAAAAGATAAATATCCCGATCTTAATGTTAACGGCTCGAGATGAAGAGCTTGATAAAGTTTTAGGCTTGGAGTTAGGGGCTGATGATTATTTAACGAAGCCGTTCAGCCCACGTGAACTTGTTGCAAGAATAAAGGCCATTCTTCGTCGGACAAGACAGGAGAAAGAGGTAGCAGAGGAAAGTGTCATTACAATTGGTGACTTAACAATTTACGTTGAAAAATTTGAAGTTGAATTAAAAGGAAAAACAATAGAATTAACACCGAAAGAATTTGAGTTGTTGTCGTTTTTAGCAAATCATCACGGGAAAGTATTAAGCAGAGATCAATTGTTAAATGGCGTTTGGGACTTTGAATATGACGGTGATACACGAATTGTCGATGTTCATGTTAGTCATTTACGTGAAAAAATTGAAGATGATGCGAAACAACCCCAATATATAAGAACCATTCGAGGCTTTGGCTATAAAATGGAAGGACCGTAACGATGAAAAAGCTTTGGCTCCGGATTTCATTAACCTTTTTTTTGTTATTATTAGGCGTCTTAATCGCAATTGGCTTCTTTCTTGTCAATCTTATGAAAGATACATACATTGATATGACAAGAGAGCAGCTGTTAGAAAATGCCCAGTTAATGATGAAAGCGATTGATATCACTGAGCTTTACAACGATCCACCAGTCTTACAGGAAAAGATTAGTCATTTCGCTCACCCAATCCAACCACGATTTACGATTATCTCTGAAAATGGAACGGTGTTAGCTGATTCAGAGGATGATCCTCGTCAGATGGACAATCATCTAAATCGACCGGAAGTAAAGGGTATTCTTCAGGACGGAATACAACAGGGAGAATCGATTCGCTTTAGTGAGACGCTTGATTTTAAAATGATGTATGTGACAGTTCCGCTGTACAAGGGCAATGAGCGAATCGGGATCGTTCGAACAGCAATTGCGCTTGATATGATTGAAAAATCGACAAAGCAGCTTTGGTTCAGTTTGTTTATCATTATCGGAGTCACTCTTATATTATCAGGCATGGTCAGCATAAGACTTGCTAAAGGGATTACTCGTCCGATTGAAGAAGTTGTTGACGTCGCTCGACGCCTAACAAGTAAAGATTATGAAAGTCGTGTAACGGTCAAAGCGACTGGTGAAATAGGTCAGCTTTCACATGCAATTAATGTGTTAGCCTCAAGCTTGCAAAAGCAAATGAAAGAAATTCAGGATCATCAACAACAGCTCACGAGTATTCTTTCGAATATGGTGAGTGGAGTTATGCTTGTTAATGATGCGGGTATCATTCAGCTTATTAATCCAGCAATGGAAGAATTGATCGGTCAATCGCAAGAGGAGCTTATTGGTCAGTTACATACACAAATTGGTGAACATTTCGGGTTAAGTGAAAGAATTAGTTACTGCATCCAATCGGCTGAATATATTCATGAAGAAATCGATATTAACAGGTCAAATGAGCGCGTGTTTGACGCACATTTTGCACCATTTATTGGTGAAAACAATCGGTTTAAAGGTGTAATTATTATACTCCATGAAATAACCGAAATTCGCCGTTTAGAAAAAGTTCGCAGTGAATTTGTTGCCAATGTGTCCCATGAATTAAAAACACCGATTACATCTGTCAAAGGGTTTTCAGAGACATTGTTAGATGGGGCAGCGGAAGATGAGGAGCTTCGTCAATCTTTTCTCAAAATTATCCATGAAGAAAGCGATCGTTTACATCGGTTAATAAATGACATTTTGAATTTATCAAAAATTGAACAGCATAAGATCCCATTGCAAATTGAAACGATCGATGTGACGAACTTGATTTATGATACAGTTGAAACGTTACAGGAGGAAATGACGAAAAAAGCTATAACGATTTCACTACCTGGTCAAGAAAGTGTGCTTATTGAAGGTGAAAAGGATAGGGTTCGGCAAATTATTTTGAATCTCATTTCAAATGGGATTACGTATACACCGAAAAATGGCAAAATTTCCGTTAAAGTGATTGAGCATGATCATGATATCGAGCTAATTGTAAGTGATACAGGAATTGGAATTCCGGAGAAAGAAATCCCTCGCGTATTTGAACGGTTTTATCGTGTCGATAAAGCGAGGACGCGTCATTCAGGTGGCACAGGCTTAGGGCTTGCGATTGTGAAGCACTTAGTCGAGTCTCATCACGGAAAAATTAAGGTTGATAGTATTGAAGGCGTAGGTACTACCTTTATCGTTACATTACCGAAAAAACAACCGTAATGAAGCCCTTGGTGCTCCGAAAGGAGATCCAAAGGGCTTTTTAATGTGAACTTAATGATTTAGATCGACATGCTCACCTTTAATCGTAAATAAAATATGTTCCGATATATTTGTCACGTGATCGGCGATTCGCTCAAGATAGCGGGAAACAAATGCGAGCTGTGTAATTTGCGCTGTTAAATCAGGCATCTCTGCGATTTTCGCTAAAAGCTCCTCAATTAATGCTTCATACATCGAATCGACTTCATTGTCATCATCTGCGACTTTTTTTGCAAGAATCGTATTATCTGTTTGATATGCATCGATACTTCCAGTTAGCATGTGATGTACTTTATTACACATGCGCGGAATGTCCTCAAGCGGCTTATATAACGGATGAGCTCCAATTTTAATCGTTGAGACGGCGATGTTGACTGCTTGGTCTCCAATGCGTTCCAAATCATTTGCGATACGAATGCTTGAAATAACCTTCCGTAAGTCAGTAGCAACCGGCTGCTGTTTTGCAATGAGCCATATCGCCGTTTCAGCAATTTTTTCATCAAGCTCATTGATTTTTGTATCTTCATCCATTACTTTTTCGGCTAACTCTGTATTTTGTTCGGCTAGTGCTTGCATAGACAATAAAAGTGCTTTTTCAGCTTTCATCGACATCTCGACGATTAACGTTTTTAATCGATTGAGTTCACCTTCAAATTCTTGCCTGAATACCATCGATGTGTGCCCCCTTATTAGCCGAATCGGCCTGTGATATAATCCTCGGTTCTTTTGTCTTTCGGATTTGAAAAAACTTGGCTCGTATCGTCAACTTCTACTAATTCTCCACTTAAAAAGAAAGCTGTTTGGTCGGAAATGCGAGCGGCTTGTTGCATGTTGTGAGTGACAATGACGATGCTATATGTTTCCTTTAATTCTTTTACAAGCTCTTCGACTTTAAGTGTCGAAATCGGATCCAATGCTGAAGTCGGTTCATCCATTAATATGACGTCTGGTTCAATCGCAAGACACCTTGCAATGCAAATCCGCTGCTGTTGCCCACCTGACAAGCCATATGCATTTTCATGAAGACGATCTTTTACTTCATCCCAAATCGCTGCATCTCGTAAGCTTTTTTCAACAATTTCATCTAATAGTTTCTTTTTCTTAATCCCATGTATTTTCGGACCATACGCTACATTTTCATAAATCGATTTTGGGAAAGGATTTGGCTTTTGAAAGACCATCCCGACTCTTGTCCGCAATTGTTCGACACTATATTTTGGATTTAAAATATTGTCTCCATTGTAAAAAATATTGCCTTTCAACTTGACGTTCGGAACTAATTCAACCATCCGATTTATCGTTTTAATAAACGTCGATTTTCCGCATCCTGATGGACCAATAATCGCAGTTACTTTATTTTTAAGAATATTTATTTCGATGCTTTTCAATGCTTGTACTTCGCCGTACCACAGATTTAGTCCATTTACCTCAATGACTGCCTCTTCTTTAACGTTTTGAGATTTAATAGGCTTTGTTTCCGTTAACGTACTCATAAAAACCCTCCGTTATTAATAGCGTTTTGAAAATTTGTTCCGAATCGCAACAGCAATTGAATTCATTAAAATGAGCATGATAAGTAAGACAATAATACCGGCAGCCGCAATGTCATGGAACGCTGCTTGTGGTCGACCTGTCCAGTTATAGATTTGAATTGGCATGACGGTAAAGCCGGACCAAATGTTTTCGGGTACGAATGCAACGTAACTTAAAGCTCCGATTACTATTAAAGGAGCTGTTTCCCCAACTGCACGTGATAAGGCTAAAATACTACCCGTCATCATCCCGGGAAGAGCAGCTGGTAAAACGACTCTTCGAATCGTTTGCCATTTCGATGCACCCATCCCGTAGGACGCTTCCTGCAGATCTTGAGGGACGGAGCGAAGTGCTTCTTGAGCTGCAACGACAATAATCGGGAGAATAAGAAGGGACATCGTTAATCCACCTGCAAGGACACTTCTTCCCATTTCAAACATGCGAACGAACACCGTTAAGCCTAGTAAGCCGAAGACGATTGATGGCACGCCAGCTAAGTTTGAAATGTTCATCTGAATGAAGCGAGTGAACGTATTTTTTTTCGCATACATTTCTAAATAAATAGCACAGCCGACTCCTAAAATAATCGAAACGGGAGCTGTGATGGCGATAAGCCAAATCGTTCCATGAATAGCTGCTTTTATTCCAGCTTCCCCAGGTTTCCGCGATGCAAAATTTGTGAAAAAGTCTAATGATAGATGCTCAAAGCCTTGGGTAAACACGCGATAAAATAAAACGGCCAAAATAAGAAGTGAAAATAACGTCGCAGAAAAGAAAAGTCCTTTTAATGATGTATTGATAGCGATTCTTTTTACGATTCGTTTCCGAACATTTTTTTTGTCAATTAGGCTCATATTAATACGCCTCTCTGAACTTTTTAGAAATAAATTGTGCGAGTAAATTCATCATTAACGTGAAAATAAATAATGTCATTCCAACTGCATAAATACTATAGTAAACAGTTGAACCGTAAGTGGCGTCCCCTAAGCTTACTTGAACGATATAGGCAGTCATCGTTTGGATGGAATCCGTTACATCCATTGTTAACGTTGGCGTTGCTCCACCTGCAATTGTGACAATCATCGTTTCACCAATTGCTCTTGATATTGCAAGTACGAATGAGGCAATAATGCCAGATAAGGCGGCGGGCAAAACGACTTTCACCGCGACTTCTAATCGGGTTGAGCCAAGTCCTAATGCCCCTTCTCGAATCGAGTTTGGAACAGCATTCATCGCATCTTCAGACAGAGAAGCGATCATCGGTATGATCATAATTCCTACGACAATTCCGGGGCTTAATGCATTAAAAAACGAAAGTTCCGGAATGAATTTCTGAAGGAGCGGTGTTACAAAAGTCAAGGCAAAAAATCCATAAACGATTGTAGGGATTCCAGCTAACACTTCTAATATCGGTTTTAAAAATCTTCTCGTTCGCTCACTCGCGTATTCACTTAAATAGATTGCAGCAGCTAAACCTAAAGGAACTGCAACAATCATTGCGATAACGGCAACCATAAGTGTTCCAGAAATGAGTGGAAGAATGCCATAGGATGGATCTGATTTGAAAAATGGTAGCCATTCCTTCCTTGTAATAAACTCAATTAGCGGAACTTGTTTAAAAAATGTTACCGTCTCAAACAAGAGCGTAAAAACGATTCCTAGCGTAGTGAAAACAGACACGACAGCACAAATGAACAAGAGGAAAGGGAGTGCTTTTTCTCGTATAGAAGTGAATATTCGCTGCTTTTGTTTGTTTTGTTTAATGAGTTCTGACACAGAAAGGTGATTTTTCATCAATAAAACTCCTTAAGCAATCGGATTGATAATAAATGGTGAGGGTTACCCCCCACCTTTGTATGTTTTTAAGAGTTTCTAATTTCCTCCAACTTTTTAAGAGCTTCGGTGTAATTGTCTGATGGTAAGCCGACAAAGCCAACCTCTTCAGATAAATCACCAACAGATTCGAGTGCAAATTTCACATATTCATAAACATCATCATTTTCTTTAATTGACTCGTTGCTGACGTAGATAAATAATGGTCTCGATAATGGATTGTAATCACCGCTTTGGATTGTATCGAGGTCAGGTGTAATTGCTTCTCCGCTTTCATTTACAATCGGGACAACTTTTAGTTTGTCAGCGTTTTCTGCATAGTATGAATATCCGAAATACCCAATTGCAAATTGAGATCCTGCTACTCCTTGAACGAGAACATTGTCGTCCTCAGATAATGTTGCCGATTTCCGCATTTGTTCATCTTCAAGAATGACCTCGTTAAAATAGTCATACGTGCCAGAATCAGTACCAGGACTGTAAAATTCCATTGGTTCCGCAGGCCAACCGTCACGAATGTCAGCCCATGTTTTCACATCATCACTTTCAACCCAAATGTTCTTTAATTCGTCGACAGTAAGCTTGTCGATAAAATCATTATCTTTATGAATCACGACTGAAAGACCATCATAAGCAAGTTCAAATTCAGTAAAATCGATTCCATTTTCCTCTGCTTTTTGGATTTCCTCATCTTTGATTGGACGAGATGCGTTACTAATATCGGTTTCTCCGAGAGTGAATTTTTCAAAGCCTCCGCCACTACCGGATACACCAATCGGAGCTTTTACCTCTGGAGAAACGGCTGCAAATTCTTCAGAGATGGCCTCCATAATCGGAAATACGGTCGATGAGCCGTCAATATGAACCGTTCCACCACTTTGTTGATCATCGGAATTATTTGCATTTCCTGTTGTACCCTCACTGCCATCGCCATTACCACATGCGGTAAGTAGTGCTACGAATAATATTAAAGCTGAAAAGATTGCTTTTATTTTCATTTGGTTTCTCCCCCTAAAAATTTTTTGTCTTTCTAAGTTTCATAATAGGTGGTGAAAATTAAGGGAGCGTTGAGGAATTGTAAAGATTATGTAAATTTTAGAGAAAATAAAAAAGCACAAGCGAGTTCCTCACTCACTTGCGCCTTAAAATCGAAATTATTCATTTGTAGTAGAAGACTTTTTCTCCTTTTCTTTTTCAAATAATACGAGAAGCCCTGGTAATAATACGCCTCGTATTAAAAAGGTGTCTAACAGGATGCCAATCGCTACGATAAATCCAAACACGAGGAGTACTTGAATCGGTTGTGTCATTAATACGGCGAAGGTCGCCGCAAGAATAATTCCCGCTGAAGAAATGACACCTCCAGTCGTTGAAACAGAAAGCTCAATCGCTTCTTTAAGAGGCTGCTTTTTGCGTTCTTCCATGAACCGCGATACGAGAAAAATATTATAGTCAATCCCAAGTGCAACTAAAAAAACGAATGAGTAGACAGGGACACGATTGCTAATGGCATCGATGTCAAAGAGTAAGTTCGTTAAAAACATTCCTAAACCTAGTGCAGCTAAAAATGATAATAAAATTGTTCCCATCATATAAATCGGCATTCTGAACGATCGTGTTAAAAAGATAAGCATAGAAAAAATTAAAATCGTTTCAAGGATGACGATGACGATAAGATCACGGTTGTTCGTTGAACGATCATCGACAGCTTCGGCAGTCTCTCCAGCAAAATAGAGATTCCCACTTAATTCAGACTTCTGTAATAGCTTTTGAGCGTCGTTCCTCATTGCTTCTAGCGCATCCATCGTTTCAATGGCATATGGGCTTTCGTCAAAGGTTACATTATAGGATACCGCACGTTGATTGTCGGACACGTCATTAATTCGCACGCTTTTAACTAGCGATTGCTCAGATAGTATTGTAGACAAAGTGTCTCGTTCTTCTTCGGAAATTGCCTCTTTTGACTCAAATAGGACGGTTGTCGGTGCTAAGTCGCCTTTTTCAAAGTTTGTTTCTAATTGTTCATAGCCAACTCGCGATGGCATATCCTTTGGAAATGATTTAATTAAATCAAATTCATAGTTTATGTTCATAACGTTACTTGCGGAAAGGAGTAGAAAAACCCCTATACTCAAGACAGCAACGAGTGGCTTCCTTGTAACGAAGCGACCAACTTTACTCCAGGCAGAGTTTGGCTTTATGTGTTCCTCTCCCACTCGAGGAATTTTCGGCCAAAAAGCTCGTCTTCCGAATGACGTGAACAATGCCGGGATGAGTGTAATGGCAGCAAGCATGACAATAATGACAGCAGTTGCAAAGGTCGGTGCGAAATTGCGATAATCACCAAATTGTGCAAAAAATAGAACGAGCATCGCACCTAAAATCGTTGCACCTGAATAAAAGATTGGTACGCCAACACCACGCATTGCTAGCTTCATTGCTTCGTGTTTATCTTCATGACTTTTTAATTCTTCACGAAAACGAGAAAAAACAAATAGAGAGTAATCAATGACTGTTGCAAATAGTAAAACGGTCATTATCGAGATCGTTTGATTGTTTAAAAGGACACCAGCTTTACCGAGTAACCCAAGCGTTTGATTTACGACTTGGTAGACGAATGCAGCAGCTACGAGTGGAATAAGCGCTAAAAATGGTGAGCGATAAATTATGATAAGTAAAATTAAAATGATGACAACGGTTGATAATAAAAGCACGATGTCAGCTCTTGAAAACAAATCAAGTGAGTCCTTTGCAATTCCGGCAGGACCTGTAATGTTTAAAGCAAAGGGGGCATGTTCATCTACTTCATCATAAATGCTTTCTAATGTAGCTTTAACGTCACGGTTTTCTAGAGATGAATCAAGAGATATTGGAAATAAAGCCGTCTTACGATCTTTTGCGAAGAAGCTGTCAGTCGCCTGCGGAGGTAACGCTGCAAGCGGGATAAAATCTTTAATGCCGTTAATATTTTTTTCTTCGACACGTTCGATAAAAACGGTTAGATCTTCTAAGTGTAATTCTTTTTCCGATTGAAAAACTAAAATAGCTGGGATTCCATCATTGTTTGAAAAATACTCATCAATTTTACTTTGGGCAACGATCGATTGGGCCTTATCAGGGAGAGAGTCGATACTTGAAACTTCATATTCTTTCGCACCAGGTGCGAGAGCTCCTAATAGTCCCGTCACAATCAGCCAGATGATGATTGTAATCCACTTGCCTTTATTAGTTGTGACCCAATCCGTCACAGCATGCACGACATTTTGCATGTGTTCACTTCCTTAGCAAAGTGTTAAAAAGTTAACAGGAGGAAGTTGTTTATCTTCCATTATTGCTTAATATTCACTTTGTGAATAATCCATATAATTCATTTTAGCATACTATTTTAGAGTTTCGTTATGGGACCACATTTCAGGAATGGTAACAAATTTATACCCTTTGCTTTTGAGAATTGGAATGACTTCATCTAATGCTTGTGCTGTTCCCGATAAATCTTGTGTCCAATGCCCCGCGCTATGCATTAAGACAATTGCTCCAGGGTGAGCTTCTTGAAGCATGTTTTGTTTTATTTCTTCTCCAGATTTATTTTTCCAATCCTCTGTGTCAATCGACCAGCCAATCCCTCGATATCCAAGCTCAGCTAATTTTTTTACTAGGGCTTCGTTTAACGCTCCATAAGGAGCACGGAAAAGATTCGTTTTCATATGAAGCACGTTCTGAATTTCTTTCTCGTTTTTTTTAATTTCCCACACCATATTTTCTACACTTGTTTTTGTTAATTCTGGATGCCAATACGTATGGTTCCCGATGACGTGTTTATCTTCGTGGACTTTTTTTGCCATGTCAGGATATTTATTGACTCGAGAGCCAAGAAAAAAGAAGGTTGCTTTTACATTATGTTTTTGGAGTACATCTAAGATTTGAGGTGTATATCGTTCATCAGGTCCATCGTCAAATGTTAAGGCGATGACTTTATTTTTTGTATCTGCTTTGTAAATCATCGTATGAGGGAATTTTGTTTGGAGTGGATAGTAAGTAGATGATTCCGCAGCTGATGGATGAACGATGCTTCCAAAAAATATCGACAGTATCACAATCCATAGACGGTGAGTGAATTTCATAAGCGGATCCCCTTTTTTGAATGTTTATTGCTTAGGATGTGATGTTACCTATCTGCCTATTCATAGCCAAATTGGTGGGTGATTTCCAATCCTGTTTGCCGACAATTCCGTAAATTAAAAGCATCGTTTAGTTAACTGTTCTATTCACCATATTACATATAAACAGAAAAAGACCGTACGATTAAAAAGATACTTACTATTCCCCATACGGTGGTCCCTACTATCCACCAGATAACGGGTTTCGTTAAAATTTGTTTACTCTCCATACTTTCTTGATTTTCTATTATTAAGGCGACCTTCCTTTCCATATTTTTTTTCATAAAAGTAAGAACAACAATTCCGATTATGATGAAACCTACAGTTATCCAAAGTAACAAATCTATTCTCACATCCTTACTTTATGGTTAGTTTCAGAGCGTAGTTGCAGTACAATCCTGGTGCAATTAATGTTCATATCGTTCCTTTCATTTCTAATTAGTCTAACATTTCAAATCCTGGATTGCATGTAAAATTTACTTAACAAAATGACAATGATCCTTTACATTTTGACAACGATCAATTACAATGCGGTGAGGCAGTTAAGGAAGGGATGCGTTTGATGTTAGAAAATCGGGTTCGTGAACTTAGAGCGCGTTTTAATATGACACAGACTGATCTTGCTAATCAGGTAGGGATCACGCGGCAAACTGTCGGATTAATTGAAAAAGGGGACTATGCTCCGTCTGTTTTACTCGCATTAAGATTGGCGGAGGCTTTTGAAACGACAGTTGAAGAAGTATTTTGGGTTCGATGAATGCAATGAAGGGAATGAGAGTATGCTTGCAAAAATTGTTCGTTCACCGTTAACGCAATTGTTTTTCTTAGCACTTGTGTTTGGATTTTTTGGGTTGCGCCTTTATGCACCAGCATTTTTTGAAGAACACATATTATTACTCTGTGTCTTTTTATTAGCGACAACTGTGTTCTTTTTCACTCTTATTATAATTCATAATCGAAAGAATCCACAACGGAAAATTAATCTGAATTCATGGAAACCGTATGAAATGAAAGAGGAAGATGAAGGGTTAAAATGGGTGACATTTCAGGCATGCCGTAAAGTGTACATTTTTTATGCTTTTGCCATACCGGTTAGTGCCATTTTAATTATAAACTTGTATCATTATCGATCCGTTCCGTTGTTCGTTCTTTTTTTAATGGGATCGATCCAATATGTCATCTTTTGGTGGGAAGAGAGAAAGTATTTAAAATTTGAGGAGGAACTTGATTGACACAATTTATCGCATACATCATTGTTTTTTTACTTGCAGCTACCCCATTTTTGGAAATTGTTGGAGTTATTCCGATTGGCGTAGTCGCTGGTCTCCATGCGGTGCCGGTGACTATTATTGCTTTTATTGGAAATATGCTTACGATCGTGATCGTCATTTTTTTAATGGATAAGATAAAAGTTTGGCTTGAGAAGCGGAAGCAGAAAAAGAAAGAAAAGTCAAAGAAACGTGAGGAGCGAGCAGCCCGGATTTGGAAACGATACGGTTTACCTGGTCTTGCAATTATTTCTCCGATTTTAATTGGAAGTCATCTTGTTACTATTTTAGCGATGGGCTTTGGTGGTACGAGAAAGCAAATTACGGTATGGATGACGGCAAGCATTTTTGTCTGGGCGATTGTGACTGGTGTTGCTTCCCACTACGGCATTGACTTTCTTTTTAGCAAAACGGGTGGTAGTGGCTTTCTTGATGGTTTAATCGAAAAATAAAAGGAGGCTTATATGAAACAAAAACGTATCCAATTTTATAAGTTTGGGGATCCACAGGAAGTTTTACGGTTGGAAGAGGCTACGCTTCAACCTCCTAATCGCGGTGAAATTCTTGTCCGAATGCTTACCCGTCCGATTAACCCATCTGACTTAATACCAATTCGAGGGGCCTATGCTCATCGAATTGCTTTACCGTGTATACCGGGTTATGAAGGGGTTGGGATAGTTGAAGAAGTAGGAGCTTCGGTTTCAAAAGACTTACTTGGTAAACGTGTTTTGCCATTACGTGGAGAGGGAACGTGGCAAGAAATCGTTAAAGCAAAATCTGAATTCGCTGTTGTCGTCCCTAAATCAATTGATATGTTGACAGCTGCCCAGCTCTATATTAACCCGATTACAGCATGGGTTACACTTACCAAGTTATTAAGGTTAAAAGCGAATGATCTTTTACTTGTAAATGCTTGTGGGTCTGCCATTGGGCGAATGTATGCTCAACTAGCAAAACATTTTGGCATTCGGCTCATTGGTGTGACCCGTAGCAATAAACATACCGAACAACTTATTCAATTGGGAGCTTACCACGTCATTAATACTTCGGAGACACCGTTGTATGAGACGGTGATGGAATTGACGGCTGGCCGGGGTGTAGATGCTGCAATTGATATGATAGGTGGAACAGACGGTACAAATCTAGCATTTTGTATTGCTCCAACGGGAGAATTCTTATGTATTGGCCTTCTATCAGGGGTTCCGATTAATTGGAAACAAATAAACGAAGAAACAACCGTGAATGCAAAGTTGTTTCACTTGCGTCATTGGAATCGCCACGTCTCGGTTGAAATGTGGCACGATACATTTCAACGTGTCATTAATTTAGTTGAAAACGAGCAACTCAAGCTAATGAACGAAGGTTATCAAGTGAAACTTTCCGATGTAAAAAAAGCAATTCACTTAGCTGAACAGACAGAAAGTAATGGAAAGGTTTTTCTAGCGGGGAATGTGGAGGATTTTTCCACTTGAAACTGGAGGGAAAGTGAACATGAGCAATTCGAATGAATGGGATGCCGAACTGTATGATCAAAAACAGCATTTTGTTTCAAAATTTGGGGAAGATGTTGTCGAATGGCTTCAGCCAAACAAAGGGGAAACGATTCTTGATCTTGGCTGTGGCACAGGTGATCTTGCTCATGAGATTTCGAAATCGGGGGCGTCCGTTTTAGGAATCGACTCGTCAGTAGCAATGATTGAAAAAGCACAAGACAAATACCCTCATCTGCAATTTAAAGTTGATGATGGAGAGACGTTTCGGTTAGAGGAAAAGGTAGATGCTGTTTTTTCAAATTCAGCTCTTCATTGGATGAAACGAGCTTCAAATGTAATCCAATCGACAAAACATGCACTGCAACCTGGGGGGCGGTTCGTTGTTGAACTCGGGGGAAAGGGGAATATCGGAACGATAGTCCAAGGGGTTACAGAAATACTGGTTCAAGAACATGACATCGATGCTTCATTACGAAATCCATGGTATTTTCCTAGTCTTGCGGAGTACAGCATGCTCTTAGAGGAACATGGCTTCACAGTTGTCAAAGCCCATCTGTTCGAACGACCTACTCCATTGTTGAATGGGGACGAAGGGCTGAACGATTGGCTTGAGAGTTTTGCAACTCAATTTTTTGTAGGCTTTTCCCAAGAGGAGAAAGACGAGCTATATGAGAAGGTGAAAGAAACCATCAGGCCAGAGCTTTATCAAGATGGCGTATGGGTTGCTGATTATAAAAGACTGAGAATGCTCGCAAAAATAGACTGAGGTCGCTTAATTTACAACTCATCTTCATGGTGAATAACATTTTTCAGCTTATCCTCTGTTGTGACATTTGCTAATTTGACATTCGAACGATAAGCGGCACGACAGATGAGGTGTCCTGAGACAGGCGCTGTGAAAAAAACAAATACGATTCCAAGTAGTAAACGGACGCTAATGAATGACTCACTTATCCAAAGGTAGAAAAAGACGCCATTTAATGTGAGTAGGACTGCTAATGTAGAGCTTTTAGTTGCGGCGTGAGCTCTCATATATACGTCAGGGAAGCGAATCATGCCAAAGGCGCTAACGACACTCATGATCGCGCCGATTAAGATGAGGAGCGCTCCTGCGAACTCAGCGATCTCTTTTATACTCAATTATGACACCTCTTTCAATAAACTTTGCGAAGGCAATTGTACTAATGAAGGCAAGAATCCCAATGAGCAGGATCACATCAAAGAACGCTTTCGTATTTAACAAAATTGAAAAGATGGCAATGCCAGAAACGAGATTTACCCCGACTAAATCCATCGCTAACACTCGATCGGGTAACGACGGACCGCGGATAATTCGATAGAGCGATACAGCAATGGCAATCGCAAAGAGAACGAGAGATGTGCTCATCATCACTTTGATCATTAGCGCGTCACCTCCATGATTGCTTTTTCGAAGCGTTTTAAAGAACTGTATAAAGCCTCTCGAGAATTTTCAACATCGATTGCATGAATGTAAAAGACATTCCCTTCCGGTGAAACCTCCATCACGACAGACCCCGGGGTTAAGGTTAGTAGCATCGCAAGAGTCGTCACTTCCCCGTCACTTTCCAACTCTGTTTTATATGTAATAATTCCAGGTGTTAATTTAAGCTTCGGAGTTAAAATTTGTTTAAGAACAAGAACGCTCGATTGAAGAATCTCAGAAATGAAAATGAGTATGAGTCTCGCTGTCATAATGAGACGACGCAAATAAAATTGTTGGCCGAAAAATCGATGCATGAAAAAAACAATAAACATCCCGATAACGAACCCAGTTAAAAAGGTCGTAAACCGAATTTCATCTTCATCATTAAGAAACATCCACAAAAATGCAATTAAGACATTAAGTAAAAATTGTGCAGGCAAGACTCTCACCTCTCTTAATCAAACGTTTAATTAATCGTTCATAACGGCATCGATATAAAGCTCTGGATTTGTTAATGTGTTTGCCGCATCTTGTATATAAGGTGCGATTGCTTCTGGGGCAACACCGATCCCAACGGAAAGAGCTGTTAGCAGTAGGGACGGGACGAGCAAGCTCTTTTTCAATGGTACTTTGTCTTCCTTACTAATGATTGTCTCACCCCAAAAACAGTTGAGAAAGATGCGTAGTAATGAATACAAGACGAACAAACTTGAAA
The DNA here is from genome assembly GCA_002453275.1 of Caryophanales bacterium UBA6769. Lineage (GTDB taxonomy): Bacteria > Bacillota > Bacilli > Bacillales > UBA6769 > Pueribacillus. Next base: position 8,427 of record DKGN01000145.1, on the reverse strand, counting down.
TAAATGCAAGTGCAAGTAGAATATACGAGCCTGCTTCAATGGCCCCTTGCCCGACTAAGATTTTTCCGATAAAACCACTCAGGGGTGGGACACCGACGAGGGCTAACATCGTAATAAAAAATAACCAACCTAAAGTAGGGTAGTTGCGAATAAGTCCACTCATACGGTCAATTTTTGCAGTACCTGTTAACGCTATGATCGTTCCAGCAAGCAAAAATAAGAGCGCCTTGACAACCATATCATGAATAAAGTAGTAAATAGACCCTTCAAAACCAATCGAAGTTGAAGCGGCTAGACCAACAAGGATAAAGCCGACTGTAATGATGACATTATACGATACGATTTTCCGAATGTTTTGATAGGCAATTGCTCCGATACTTCCTCCAATCAACGTAATCCCTGCCATCACTGCAATGAGTGTATGGGTGATTGACGGCTCATGATAAAAGAGCAAGGTGAACACCCGAAAGAGCGCATAAATTCCGACTTTCGTAAGAAGCGCTCCGAATAGTGCAGCAACAGGAGTAGGGGCTGTACTGTACGAGCCAGGTAACCAAAAGTAAAGAACGAGCCCCGCCTTCAAGCTAAAGACAATTAAAAACAAAATGCTAATTGTTGTGAGTAACGGTCCTTGACCGACTTCAGCAATTCGCTCAGATAAATGCGCAAGGTTCAACGTTCCTGTTGTTCCGTATAAATACGCAATTGCCACGAGAAAAAACCAAGAAGACACGATGTTGATTGCAACATACTTAAACGATTCCCTCAATTGGATTTTCTTTCCACCTAATGTGACGAGTACGTACGAAGCAACTAACATAACTTCAAAGCAAACGAACAGGTTAAATAGATCCCCTGTCAAAAACGAACCGTTGACACCTGCAACTAAAAACAAGACAAACGGGTAAAAGTACATTTTTTCCCGTGCTTCGCCGATTGAATGAAAGGCATACAGCAAACAAATAGCGGTCACAAGGCTTGTTGTCAATACGAGTAGCGTGGCGAACGAATCGGCGACAAACAAGATACCATACGGGGGAACCCAACCACCAAAGTCAAGCCGAAGAATGCCATTATTTTGAATAAGATTAAGAATGTAGGCGCTTATGATGACGAGCGTCACTGCCGTAGCGAAGCTTACCCATCGTTGGAGTCGAATAAAGCGGCGAAAAAAGACGAGAATAATGCCTATTAAGAGTGGAATGATCATCGGTAATGCAATTATGTTATTCATCGTCTACTCCTCTTAAACGTTGTAAGTCGTCGGTCCCTAGCTCCTGATAAGCCCGATAAGCGAGCACAAGAATGAAGGCTGTTACTCCGAAACTAATGACAATCGCGGTTAAAATAAGAGCCTGTGGCAATGCATCGGTATAAGCCTTTGCTTTTTCTCCTAAAAGGGGAACAGCTCCTGTTTTTAATCCACCCATCGTCATCAGTAATAAATGAACTGCGTGGGACAGAATCGCCGTGCCAAGAATAATTTGGAGAAAAGTTCTCGAAAGTAGCAAATACGTCGCAACCATCACTAATATGCCTGCTAAAATGATAATTAACGTCTCCATACACTATACATCCTCGCTAATGCTTAAAATAATCGTAATGACAACACCAACTACAGCAAGTGCCACACCCGCTTCAAAAATGGTTACCGTTGAAAACTCAAATTCGCCAAAAAGTGGAACGGAGAAACTAAGCAATGTTTGATTTAAAAAGGGGGCGTCGAAGAACAGAGACCCGAGCCCTGTCGAGACCGCTAACAAAGTACCAAAAGCGGCAATTAATTTAAAGTCAAATGGCAATCCTTTATGGACTGTTTCAATGTCAAAAGCTAAGTAAAGAAGAACGAGTGCAGAAGCGAGAACGAGACCTCCAACGAAGCCACCACCAGGATTGTTATGTCCGGATAAAAATAAGTAGACACCGAGTGTTAAAATGATGAAAACAACGACTTTTGCAACAGTTTGTAAAATGACGTCATTGATCTTCAATGTTCTGCGAACTCCTTCCTCTCTTTAGCTTAATTAACGTATAGACACCAATTCCAGCTAAGAACAGTACGACAACTTCAAGCATCGTATCAAACGCACGAAAGTCGCCTAAAATTGCGTTCACAATATTAAGAGAATAGGCAAGTTCATAGGCATTTTCAAAGTAATTAGCAATCGTTGGAAACAAGCGGTTACTTTTGACCGTTAGGGCAACGAGTATGAATACGAATCCAACGGAGATAGCGATAATCGCGTTCGACAATCGGAACGTCGGCTTCGTTTTTTTCTGTTTGAATTCAGGCAAAAAGTAAAAGCAAAGCAAAAACAAAGCAGTCGTAACTGACTCAACGACGAGTTGTGTTAACGCTAAATCTGGCGCTCGAAATAAAACGAAAAGGGCGGCAATGGAAAACCCGAGTACCCCATTCAATAAAATCGCAGTTAACCGAGATTTCGCAAATAAAATAGCAATACCAGCGACCATCATTACAATAATAAGAACCCATTCATACATTTGAATTGGCGCATCTTTAGACAAATCTAATGAAAATGTCTGCGTAAAAAGCAAGCTACCTCCAGTCGTAATGACAAAAAATAGCATTATGTAGGCAAAGTAATCTCTGAGCGATCCTGTCATGTAAAATTTGGTTATGCGTGATGAACGTTTCTCGACTCGCTCGATTGTGTGATTATAAAGGGCATCCAACGACAACCGCTCTGGAAACAATGTATAAACTTTACTCCAATAACGGAAAGATAAATAAAGAATCGTTCCTACCATGATGACACCGATCGTCATAAGTAATTCTGGATTCCAGCCGTGCCAAGCTGTAATTTGTGGTGTCAGAGCAACTGAATGTGCTAACGGTTCATATAGACCCGCCAAAGTCGGATGCAACAACGCCTCACTGACAACATTTGGGAAGAAGAAGATGACAATAATTAATCCAGATAATAGAGCTGGAGCGATAATGATACCGGGTGAAGCTTCTACTGCAGGGCGGTCGATCTTTTTCGGCTGATGTTTACCAAGGAACGTTCGAAACACGATAATCATACAATAGACGAATGTGAGCACACTTGCGAACCAAGCGACAAATGGAAAGATCGTATGAATTGAAAACAAATCAAGCTCACGAATATGTAAAATAGATGAGAAAAACATTTCTTTACTTAAAAAACCATTAAAAGGTGGTAGACCTGCCATTGAGAAGCTTCCAATGAGTGCGATTGTAAATGTAACCGGCATGATCGCCATTAATCCACCAAGACGACGGACGTCACGGGTTCCAAGTGTATGGTCAATAATCCCAATAACCATAAACAGGGCACCTTTAAAGGTTGAATGATTAATGAGATGAAAAAAGGCAGCGAATGTTGCTTGTGTGTAAATAATCGATGACGGTTCAAAATCGAGCACATACGTCACAGACCCAATGCCGAGTAAACACATAATGAGACCGAGCTGGCTAATCGTTGAGTAAGCGAGTAAGGCTTTTAAGTCGGTTTGACGTACAGCTGTAAACGATCCCCAAAATAAAGTGAGAAGTCCAACCGTACTCACAATCCAAAGCCACATCGGCTCCGTACCAAAAATGGGAGTGAAGCGGGCAACTAAATAGAGACCGGCTTTAACCATTGTCGCAGAATGCAAATAAGCACTAACAGGTGTTGGGGCTTCCATTGCATCAGGAAGCCAAATATGGAAAGGAAATTGGACTGATTTTGTAAAAGCGCCAAGTAAAATGAGCAGCAATGCAGGGATAAACAACTCATGACTCGTATAAAGGTGAATAGAGGACACCATTTCACGAATGCTAAATGTTCCCATCATACTGTAAAGCATAATAAAACCAGCGAGCATCGCAACGCCACCGGTTACCGTAATGAGTAACGATTTTTGCGCACCATATCTTGACTTTTTTCGATAAAACCAGAACGCGATTAGCAAAAATGATGAAATGCTCGTGAGTTCCCAGAACAAGTAAAGGACCATCACATTATCTGATAATACGAGACCGAGCATCGCACCCATAAACATTAGCAAGTAAACATAAAAATGTTGAAGAGACTCACGAGTCGATAAATAATATATGGAATAAAGGACTACGAGACTCCCCATCCCAGTAATGAGAAGACCAAAAATGAGGCTTAGCCCGTCAAGATATGTTGAAAATTGAATTCCATAAGTTGGGATCCAGTCAAATGTATAGAGATAACGATTTCCTCTTGCAATCTCAGGAATGTATCGTGCAAGAGTAATAAACAAACCAATTGGAACGATAAGAACGAACCAACCAACATGTATACGTGGCACCCTTTTGTTAAAAAATGGAACGAAAAGGGCTGCTAAAAATGGAATAATGATTGCAATACTTATCGTAAACAACGTGAAACCTCCGCAAATGCTTGACTCAACTGCTGACAAGCGAGATAATTAGATGCCAATAAGCGAGATGCTTGAATAAGTTTACATAATGATGTAGAACGCTTGTCTAAAATAGGTATAAATTATAAAAAAGTAGATGAAAACAGGGTTATCCCTTGTATCATTACCTTTGACTATGTCAGAAATGCTTGGCGATTGGCAAGTTTTCCTTGTACTACTGTTCGTAGCGATTTTAGTTTTTTGGTTCATAGTACAGGTGCAACTAAACCTCTGTCTTCGCCAAAGGGCTTGTCAATCGGTAAGTTTTCCCTTGTAAATTATACACTAACTTAATGGCAACTGCACATGTGCGAGCTTGATTAAAATGTGAAAGGGTGAGAGCGCCATGAAAAAAGAGAGAGGGCGTATGGATGAAAGTATACTTGTCTGTGTTTATTACGGTCCGAATGGTGAGCGCTTAATTAAAAGGGGTCAAAAAATGGCCAGCATGTTAGATTGCCCTTTATACATTTTAACGGTCGATCCCTTACCATACGATGAATTTGACGCGGAACGCTCTGGTTATATCGAACGATGGCAGGAACTTGGGGAACAACATGATAATATTGATGAATTTCTTCTCTATGATAACGAAAAACGTCCAATTGAAAAGGTGATCGCTGACGTTGCCCATAAATACAACATTACACAGATTATTATTGGTCAAACGGCACAGAGCCGCTGGGAAGAAATTACGAAAGGTTCATTTATCAATGTCTTATTACGAGAAATGACATTTGTCGATCTGCATGTCGTCTCCATTGACCGTTCCATTAATGGTAAGGAGGATGTTCATTTTGAACGAGGAGTTCGTGCTTATTTAGTAAAGGATCAGGACAGTTATCGCCTAAGCTTTACATTATCAAAGGACGCCTGCTACAAAGGCATTTTTTATAAAGAAATTGGAACGGATTTCAACAATGGGGTTTTTAAATTTATTAATAATAATAAGACGTGCCAAGTTCAGATAACAGAAGATTTGGTGGCAAATCCTGAAAAAATTTATGCCTTACATGAGCAAAAGTGAACATTGCGAAACAAATTGATGAACCGCTCTATTTATTTTAGGTGAACAATTGATATAGGTCCTTTTTTTCTCTAAACTAGTACTAAGAGTGTATTGTCTATTTAAAATCTTAATTTTCATAGATTTAGAGAGGAGCTTTTATGTGAAGTCTGATGATCAACAAAGAGATACAATCCAATTCCCACAACCGCCACGAAAACTAATAAACCTCGGCAAAATAGTGGGAATTTTATTGATCGCTCTAATTATTGGTAGTATCGCAGTTAATATTTGGACAAATTATATATGGACAGACCATCTCGGATTCAGTTCTGTGTTTATGACGATGTTCATGACACAGATTAGTCTATGGGTTGGAGGCTTCCTATTATTTTTTATTAGTACATTCTTATTATTTACTAATATTCGGGCAACCTTCATGAAAGATTATCCAAATGAGAGACTTCCTTATGTTATTGTACGGCGTAAAATTTTTACGATGCTAAATATTGTCGTCTCTTTTTTCATTGGATTGCTCGGTGGTGCCATCGTAAAAGGCATTGGTTGGGAACGAATCCTCGGGTTTATTAATCAAGTACCTTTTGGCGTAAGCGACCCTTATTTTGGACGTGATTTGTCGTTTTTCGTTTACACGTTGCCGATGTGGAACTTTATTATTGGTGTCTTGCTCGTTATCTTTGGTGCCAATATTGTTGTAAAGCTCATTTCATACTCGGTTCATGAGTTCATCAAGCATTCGCGTCGTGCCCAACGGCACTTTATCGTCAGTGTCATTTTATTCGGTCTCGTTCTCGCTGTGAAGTTTTTTCTAGCACCATATGAAAAAACATTAACGAGTAGCGTGAACTTGTTTCAAGAGTCAGTCGTTGAAGGGATTAGTTTTACAGATAAATTTGTCAACATCCCATTTGATTATGTGATGGTTGGCGTGACACTTCTTTCTACCCTGTTACTCGTGTTAGCGACGGTACAACGGAGACCATTTTTCGTCAAAATTGTAATTCCTCTATTTGTCGGGACATTTATCATTGGGACAGCTGCTTCTGTCGTTGTTCAAACGTTTGTCGTTTCACCGAACGAACTGGCAAAAGAAGAACCATTTTTGGCACATAACATCGACATGACGCGTAAAGCATACGCGCTCGATGAAGTGAAGGTTGAGGATAAGCAAGTGAATGATTCCTTAACTGCAGATATGTTAAAAAAGAATGAAGACACAGTCGCAAACATACGAATTAATGATACTCGTCCACTAAAAGAAGTGTACAATCAGCTCCAGACATTCCGACCATATTATAATTTCACAGACGTTGATATCGATCGTTACAACATTGACGGAGAATATCAGCAAGTATTTTTATCAGCTCGTGAATTAACACAGGAAAACTTGCCAGATCGTGCACAGACTTGGGTGAACAAGCACCTTCGTTATACACATGGTTACGGGGTTGCAGTGAGTAATGTGAATGCGATCACGGCTGAAGGACAACCGCAATATATTGTAAAAGATTTACCGCCAGAAGGTAGCATTGATATTGAGCGTCCCCAAATTTATTTTGGTGAAAATGATTACCATTCTGTTGTCGTGAATTCTAAAATTGACGAATTTGATTTTCCTGATAGTGAAGAATCTGCAACACATCGGTATGAAGAAAGAACAGGAATTCCTCTCAAAGGGATAAACCGCTTTCTCTTTGCACTCGATGAAAAATCGCATCGGTATGTTGTTTCACAGCAATTGGATCAAGAAAGTCAACTGTTACAAACACGGAACATTTATAAACGAGTTGAACGAATTGCACCGTTTTTAGAATTTGAGCCAGACGCTTACCTTGTCATCCGTGATGACGGAACGTTAGTGTGGATGATGGATGCCTTTACGAAAACGAATCGGTACCCGTACTCAGATCCTGGTAGTCAACGCTCGAACTATATTCGTAATCCAATTAAAATTACAGTCGATGCTTATACGGGAGAAGTGACTTTTTACTTAATTGAACCAGAAGAGCCAATCGCAAAAACTTATCAAAACATGTTCCCAGATTTGTTTACGACAGACGTACCAGAGGATATTCGTGAGCATTTCCGCTATCCGGTAGAATTGTTTAATACGCAAGCAGAGCTGTATCGTGCGTATCATATGACAAATCTTGAAATGTTTTATAATCGTGAGGATTTTTGGCAAATCCCAACTGAGAAGTATTACGGAGAAGACATTCAGATGGAGCCATATTACGTGACGATGAAATTAGATGACTCGGAACACGAAGAATTTATTTTAATGACTCCTTATACGCCGAACAAAAAGCAAAACATGTCAGCCTGGATGGGTGTTCGTAACGATGGTGATCATTACGGTGAGATGTTCGTGTACAAATATTCTAAACAGCGGAATATATATGGCCCTCAGCAAATTGAAAATAGAATTAACCAAGATGCTGCTATTTCTCAAGAGCTTAATTTATGGTCTCAAGGCGGTTCGAAAGTGATACGTGGTAATTTACTCGTTGTTCCGATCGAGGATACGTTGCTTTACGTAGAACCAATGTATATCGAATCAAATAATAAAACAGCATTGCCTGAAGTGAAGCGGATTATCGTTTCGTATCAAGACTATATCGTCATGGAGCCAACTTTGGATCAGGCGCTAGAGCGACTTCTTTCATTAATTGAAGACCGAGTTCCTCCAGAAGAAGTTGGTGAGGCGGAACCAGGTAACGATGTGCCAGAACAAGAAGAGCCAAAAGTAAAAGTGCCGCAAGAATTGCTACAAGAAATTGAGACAACATTTAACAAATATCAAGAAGCGAATAAAGCAGGTAACTACGTCGAAGCAGGGCAAGCGTTGCAAAAATTAGAAGAATTACTTTCAGAATGGCGCTCTAGTCAAGACGAATCAAAGCCTGAATCGGCAGAATAAAATTGGAAAAGGGATGTTCTCGAAGAGAACATCCCTTTATTAATGTGCGCCCAGCATGGGC
>DKGN01000134.1 GCA_002453275.1 Caryophanales bacterium UBA6769 | reverse complement strand
CTAGAATGGCTAATAGAATCATATGCTTTGTCGGATTACCATCTGTGAAAAAACCAGTCAGTATAATAAACCAAAAAATACACATAACATAGTTAGCGATTTTTTGAGTGTACACATCTTTAAGAACGAGCTGTTGCACGTCAATTCCCCCTTGCCGTGTAATACATAATGTCTTCGAGCATCGGCTTTTCAAACTTGAGCGTTTGTCCAAGGGACTCTGGTACCTCTCGGCGATTCGCTAACAACGCCTCAAATCCAACTTCAGACTCTTTTAATCCGACAAGTTGTAACGTCTTCACTTCTGGCAACTGTTGCTTCGTTCCTTTCACGAGGACATACCGTTCAAAGACCCGATCCTTTTCTTCGCTAAACACAATGCTCCCCTCATGGATAAACGTAATAAAATCAGCAACTCGCTCTAAGTCTGTCGTATTATGTGTTGAAAAAAAGATCGACTTCCGCTCATCTTGTAAAATTTCTAACAATAGATCGAGCAATTCTCTCCGAAAGATTGGGTCAAGACCCGATGTCGGCTCATCCATAATAATCAATTGGGGATCATGCGCTAATGCCATCGCCAGAGAACACTTCATTTTCATCCCTTTAGAAAGCTTTTTAACTTGCTTCATGACCGGAAGCTGAAACATTTTTGCATAATGATAAAAGCGATCGTCATCCCAATTTTCATAAAAAGAAGCGATAATTCGCTTGTTTCTCTCAATTGTTAAATCATCATAAAAATAGTTTTCGTCATAGACGAAGCCAATTCGTTGCTTAATTTGCTTCGTTGCTCGTTCGTGCGTCTCCCCGAACAGTGTAATCTCACCATGATCGGGCTTAAGTAAATTCATTATGCTTCGAATCGTTGTCGTTTTTCCGGCTCCATTTGGACCGATAAAACCAGTAATAAAGCCTTGCTTAATATCAAAACTAATTTCGTTTAATGCAAAACCGTTTAACCTTTTTGTGACATTCCTTATTTCCACTAGGTTCTCCACTTTCATTCACTCCTCATATAACAATGTCAACATATGAATTAACTCATCCAAGCTAATGTCGAATGCACGACTATCCTCAATCACTTTCATTAACTGATCTTCGATTGCCTTTAACTGCTTTTCCTTTAACAGCTCTTGATTTTGCGCAGCTACAAATGAGCCTTTACTCGGAAACGTCTCTATAAACCCTTCACCTTCAAGCTCCTCGTACGCTCTTTTCGTCGTAATTACACTTATTTGCAGTTCTTTTGCAAGCCTGCGTATTGACGGCAATGCTGTCTTTTCCTTTAACTCACCGAGCAAAATTTGCTCTTTGATTTGATTTTTGATTTGCATGTAAATAGGTTCATCTATTGCATTTGAAATAACAATATTCATCGTTTCACCTACATTGTATACTTTGTTTATACCGTATATGTATAGTATATACGGATCGGAATAAAAATCAAGTTTTTTTAGCAATACATTTTATCGAATCTAGAACGATAAGGCATTGCTAAGCTTATGTATCCGTCATGATGGTAAGCTTGTAGCAATAAAAAAATGCCAGATTACGCTTCTGGCACTTCAAGAATTTTCGTATTATCTTTTAACAACTGAAGAAATACTTCCAGTGCTTTCGTTTGAAACGGCGTCTGGGTTATGATTGAAAATTGTCTCGTGAAAGGAAGGCCATCAATGTTTAGAATGTTTAAAGTTCCCATTTTTACTTCTTTTCGAATCGCCCATTTTGATAGCATACTTATTCCGACACCCGCTTCGACGGCTTCTTTAATTAGCTGCGTACTACCAAACTCCAACGTATTTTTCGGTCGAATTCCTAACTCGTGAAACATCTTATTTGTGGCTTCCCTCGTTCCAGAACCATCTTCTCTTACGATCCATGTTTCCTCGGATAATTTTTTATTAATGACCTGCGCTTGGCCTGTAGCCAAATGATGTTTGATAGACGTAAATACAACCATCGAATCCGTTGCAAATGGTTCAACGATAAACTGATCATCAATAAACTCACCTTCAACAATGCCAACTTCAACTTGGTGACTTTTCACAAGGGCAAGTATATCTTTCGTATTTCCAATTGAGATGGCAGGTTGAATTAGCGGATATTGTTCGTGCATATCAGCAATGATATAAGGAAGGACGTACTCACCAAATGTATAGCTGGCTCCGATTGGCAACCGCCCGCTTGCCTTTTTCGTTAAATCGTCTACGAAATATTGCATTTTTGTATAGAGATTTAAAATTTCTTTCGCATGATGATACACAATTTTTCCCGCTTTATTTAAGTGAACATATTTATTGCTTCTTTCAAGCAAACGAATTCCCATATCACGCTCTAAAGATTGAATATATTGACTGACTGCAGGCTGAGTCATATGTAATTCTTCAGCTGCTCGAGAAAAGTTTTCACGTTCAACAACGGTGACAAACACTTGTAAACGATGATCCATAGCGAAATCCGCCCCTAACATAAGCGTTTACTTATTATAACTATTATAATGATTTATTTTCCTTATAGCTATTATTCTTTTATTATAAAAGTACGTCGTCAACAAAGGAAACATTGTTAAGCACGAGTTACAGGCCGTCGAGCTTTCTCAACGTAGAAGAGTAGCGGACTACATGATTAATTGTACTACCTAAAATTAGAACGTTCTCTTGTAAAGACTGTATAAACCCTTTAAACGAAATAAAACACAGCATAGAGGTGAACACACAATGACAGGTGGGTTAGAAAAAGAAAGCCCAAAACAAAAGGCTAAAATTACCCGTCTCGGGTTATGGCTCGGAGGTATAGCCTTTACTTTTTTCTTCGCTCTGCTTGGCAATATACTTACATTCATTCCTGGGTTTCATCTTATTGGACAGATGGCATGCGCAATTATTCTTGCTGTCATTTATCGCCAGCTTTTTGGTTATCCAAATGCCATTAAAGCAGGAATTGCCTTTTCATCGAAACGATTGTTACGATTTTCCATTATTTTGTATGGTTTAAAATTAAACATTCATACCGTACTTCAGGAAGGGATCGGGTTAATCATCCGCGATGCCGGTGTCATTGCCTTTGCGATTTTAGTGACAATGTGGCTGGCAAAAGTGCTTAAAGCTGATAAGAAGCTTTCTCTTCTTCTAGGAGTAGGGACGGGCGTTTGTGGGGCCGCTGCAGTTGCAGCCGTCGCACCAATCGTAAAAGCAAAAGATGAAGACACTGCATTAGGAGTTGGGTTAATCGCCCTCGTTGGCACTATTTTTGCAGTTGGATATACACTGCTTTTACCAATTTTACCTATTCAAATGACTGAATATGCATTATGGGCTGGGATGAGTCTCCATGAAATTGCTCACGTTGTCTTAGCGACAGCACCTGGCGGGGAAAGTGCATTAACGCTCGGATTACTCGCCAAGTTAGGACGCGTTTTCTTACTCGTACCTCTTTGCTTTCTTTTAATTTTTCTTATGAAGCGGAAAAACAGACAATCAGAAGCTGAAGCAAAAATTGAGTTTCCTTGGTTTCTCGTTGGCTTCATCGCATTAAGTGTCTTCGGTAGTTTCGTCCTTGGTCACTCGATTCCTGTTTCAGACTCTTTCATGCAAGCAACTTCTACCGTCACGACATGGTGTTTAACAGCAGCTATGGTCGGCCTTGGATTAAATGTAAATTTAAGAGATATTGGCCAAAAAGCAATCAGGCCGCTAATCGCAATGAGCATTACATCCATTTTACTCGCCGTAGGGGTTTACTTTATCGTTTAACTATGTTGTAAATGTCTCCGAATTCGAATCTCTTCTAGGACGCCAAGACAAAAAGCACAGTATGTATAGAGATACTGCGCGGTAATCCTGCTCTGTAAAGTTGAAGCGAACTATTTGCCGTAACGAGTATAATACGTGCGATTGTGAAAAGAGCGGAAGCAATAATTAATCAGCCCGCAATCGATTCATCCGGGTTTGCACCGCTCTTATGCTTCTTCCAAAGTATTTTGCTATAACCTTATACGGTTCTCCCTTCTTCACAAGCGAAAGCAATTGTTTATCTTCGACTGTAGTCCAGTTTCGATTGGCATTTTCGGGTAGTGACATATCTTGTCCTCGCTCTTCTTCAAACCAATTCGGCTCTGGTAAGATAGTATAACGTTTAATTTTAGCAAAATTGATTTCATTCTTATGTTCTTCAGCCCAATCCCAAAATTCATCAGGATAAATTGAGTAATGCATTTTATTACTTTTATAGAAATAATAATTTCTTCTTGTTGCTGGCAAACCTTCTTCCTCAATCCACCTTTCAACAACAGATCGGCTAACGCCAACAGCTTGCGCTAATTGCAAAAGACTCATGCTTCCATTCAACTCGCGAATACTCGAATAACCCAACCGATTCAGCTTACTTCTAACTGCGCTTGGGGTTCGATCAATCTTTTTTGCAATACACTGAATCGTATAGACTCCCGCCTTATTTTCTAAAAAGGCAACTTCCTCTTCACTCCAAAATGTTTCACTTCTTTTCTCCAATTTTAAAAAGCCCCCATCGAACTTTTATTATATAGATAACTCTTCTGTACTCGTATAGGGACTGGGCTTTCCAATGTAATATCCTTGAACATACAGAACATTCAATCGCTTTGCTACCGCAAGGTCTTCAACGTTTTCAATTCCTTCTAAAACGAGGTCATAGTTTTGTTTATTACAATAGTCCACGAAAAAGGTTAAAATTGCTTGTTTTTCTTCCGACTCGGCTAAATGAATAGAAAAATAACGATCTAGTTTGATCATATCGGGTTTATATTCAATCACTTGCTTTAGCGAGGCAGCACCAACACCGACATCATCCATCGCTATTCTAAAGCCGTATTCCCGTAATTCCAAAACTCTATTTTTTAACTGTGGATTATTCCATATCTCTTTTTCTTCAGAGGTTTCATTTAATTCAAACATAATTTGGGATGGCACTATTCGGAAGGAGGATAATAGGGAATTCAAAAAAGGGGCAAACTCTGCAGTAAGTAACGTTGTAGGAAAAATGTTTAAAAATAATAATTTACCACTTTTAAAATTGAATGTTTCAACTGCTTTTTCGATTGACAGCATATCTAGCGTTGTTAATTTCCCAAGGTCGCGCGCAATTTTAAAAAACATAAGAGGGTCAGCAACCAATCTATGACGTAGCAATGCTTCATATCCAATAACTTTTTTGTTTTTTGTTTTCATAATTGGTTGAAACAAGTGAGTAATCGTTTGTTTATTGAACATTTCCTCGTCTCCTCAGCGCGCGAAATGCTAACCTCCACTTAACTAAATAAAAAACCGTATCATTTCATTGCTTGATTAATATTATATAGAATGGAAATTTAATATTCAACAAATTTCGTCATTTATGAAAAAAGAGTAACGATCCTCTCGATCGCTACTCTATTGCTTCGTAACTCTCTTTCATCCATGTAACTAGTCCGACGCGACTTTCCTCTCTTATCTGTTCAACATCTTGCATCTTCAGAATTTTTCCAGCCTTTAATAAAATAACAACATCAAGTAACGGCTCAATTTCTTGAATTTCGTGTGTCGTC
>DKGN01000169.1 GCA_002453275.1 Caryophanales bacterium UBA6769 | reverse complement strand
TAACGGTCCTGGTTCATACACAGGTGTCCGCATCGGTGTTACAGTCGCTAAGACCCTTGCTTGGTCACTCAACATCCCTCTTGTTGGGATTTCAAGCTTGGAAGTATTAGCTTATAATGGGCGCTATTTTAACGGTCTTATTTCGTCATTAATAGATGCGCGTCGGGAACAAATTTATACGGGGTTATATCGCTTTCAAAACGGACAAATCGACACGGTTGAGAAAGAGTGCATCGTCCTTGCAGATGAGTGGGCAACACATGTAAAAAAGTATAAACAACCGATTTTATTTTTAGGTAATGATTTAAGTAAACATCAGAATACGTTTAGTGATCGGTTAGAGGAACAAGCCCATTTTGGATTGCCATCAGAACATAATCCTCGTCCAGGGGAGCTGGCGACACTAGGACTAAAACGTTCTCCGGTTGAAAATATTCATCAGTTTACGCCAAACTATGTGCAAATGGCTGAAGCCGAAAGAAATTGGTTACTAAATAAGAATGAGGATCGGATATGAAGCAAAAGGTTCAATTTCGCTTCATGACAATCGATGACGTCGATGAAGTGTTACACGTTGATGAACAATCTTTCCCAAACCCATGGAACAGAGAAACTTTTTATAATGAAATAATGCATAACGATTTTGCGATTTATTTGCTAATGGTTTTTAATGATAAAATTATTGGCTATTCAGGCATGTGGCTCATTACAGATGAGGCGCATATTACGAATATTGCTGTTTTGCCTGAGTATCGCGGGATGAAGCTTGGGGAAGCATTACTACAAACAACAATTGAATTAGCAAAAAATTACGAAGCCAAAACGATGACTCTTGAAGTGAGAGTGTCAAATGTTGTTGCACAAAAATTGTATGAAAAATATAAATTTCAAATTGGTGGCATTCGCAAACGTTATTATTCGGATAACGGGGAAGATGCTTACGTCATGTGGGTGAAATTTTAATGAAAAAAAACGAACTGATCTTAGCAATCGAAACGAGCTGTGATGAAACGGCTGTTGCGATCGTGGAAAATGGAACAAAAATATTGGCAAATGCTGTTGCCTCTCAAATCGAGAGTCATAAACGATTTGGTGGTGTCGTGCCTGAAATTGCTTCAAGGCATCACGTCGAACAAATTACGCTCGTGATCGAAGAGGCGATGAAAGAAGCAGCTGTGACATGGCAGGATATTGATGCGATCGCTGTGACGGAAGGGCCTGGATTGGTCGGAGCGTTACTTATCGGCGTCAATGCGGCAAAAGCCCTCGCGTTTGCACACGACCTTCCGTTAATTAATGTCCACCATATTGCTGGTCACATTTATGCGAACCGTCTAGTGGAAGAGTTAGCATTTCCTTTAGTTGCCCTCGTCGTTTCCGGTGGTCATACAGAGCTCATCTTTATGCAAGAACATGGTTCTTATGAAGTTATAGGTGAAACGAGAGATGACGCTGCAGGAGAAGCGTATGATAAGGTAGCACGAACACTTGATTTACCTTATCCAGGTGGTCCACACATTGATCGACTTGCACACCAAGGTGGAGTGACAATCGATTTCCCAAGGGCATGGCTTGAGCCTGAAAGCTATGACTTTAGTTTCAGTGGATTGAAATCAGCTGTAATCAACACATTGCATAATGCAAAACAGCGTGGAGAAGAGCTTAAGGCAGAGGATGTCGCAGCAAGCTTTCAAGCAAGCGTCATTGATGTTCTTGTTGAGAAAACAGCTCGTGCAGCCGAACAATATGAGGCAAACCAAGTGCTTGTAGCAGGTGGTGTGGCTGCCAACAAAGGTTTACGAACAGCGCTCGAAAAGAAGTTTACACAATTGGAACGAAAATTAATCATTCCACCTCTCTCATTATGTACAGATAATGCTGCGATGATCGCTGCAGCAGCAAGTATTGCATATAAAAAAGGAAGAAGAGCTGATATGGCACTCAATGGAAGACCTAGTCTTACCTTAATGTGAACACTGTGGATAACACTGACAATCCCGAATGAATAAGGGGAAGTGATCCACAGTTTTTTTTGTGTATAAGTAACACTTTCTTTGTGGATAGTCTGAATAAGTAGAAGAAAGTCACTGAAAAGCACACTTTATCTGTTGATAACTCTGTGGATGGTGTGTATAAGAAAAAGGAGAGTTACTCGTGTAAACTCTCCCATTCCTCCAAATATTGTTCCAGTTGTTTTTCTTTATCTGTCATAGCGTCTTGAACTTCTGACGCTTTTTCATAATTCTCATATACTTGCGGTTCTGTTAATTGTTGTTCATCTTTTTCAATGCTTTGCTCCAATTGTTCGATCCATTCTTCCAGATCTTGAATCCGGCGAATGCGTCTTCTATCTTCTCGCTGTTTGCGCTTTTCCTCATCTCTCATATCTTTATCGGTCGAAGTGTTTTCACTCTCGATGAGGTGTTCCATTTCCTTCTCAGCAATTGCTCGTTGTTCTTCTTTCTTTTCGATGTAATAGTTATAATCACCGATGTATTCTGTTACACCGTCATGTGAAAGCTCGACGACTTTCGTTGCCAAACGATTAATAAAAAACCGATCGTGAGAAACGAATAAAATAGTTCCACGATAATCAATGAGTGCTGATTCGAGCACTTCTTTACTGTCAAGATCAAGGTGATTTGTCGGCTCGTCTAAAATAAGCAGGTTTGCTTCTTGAAGTAGAAGTTTTGCAAGTGCTACTCGAGCTTTTTCGCCACCGCTAAGTGAAGAAACAAGTTTAAAAACGTCATCACCGCTAAATAAAAACTGACCAAGGACTGAACGAATGTCTTTTTCGAACATCGTTGGATAGTCGTCCCATAGTTCATCGAGAACAGTTTTTGTTGAAGATAAATTCGCTTGCTCCTGATCATAGTAGCCAATCGTAACGTTGGAGCCAAATTCAATCGTGCCTTTTGAATTGACTTTCTCAATAATAGCCTTCAATAATGTTGATTTTCCGATACCGTTCGGTCCAACAATGGCTACACTTTCCTGCTTCGTCAGTTGAAGATGTACGTGTTGAAAAATAGGCTCTTCTTCAAAAGCAACCGACACATCGTTTAGCGTGAGTACGATATTCCCACTTTCCTTGCCAAGCTGAAATGAAAACGTCGCGGACTTTTCTTCACCAAGTGGTTTTTCAAGACGTGTCATTCTTTCAAGTTGGCGTCGTCTGCTTTGAGCGCGTTTCGTTGTCGAAGCACGTGCGATATTTCTTTGGATAAACTCTTCTGCTTTTGCTATTTCTGTCTGTTGCTTTTCATACATTTTTAATTCAGCTTCAAAACGATTCGCTCGTTCAATTAAGTACTGACTGTAGTTTCCAATATATTTGGTTGCCTTGTTATGTGAAATTTCATAAACGACTGAAACGATTTTATCTAGAAAGTAACGGTCATGCGACACAATTAAAATTGCACCTTGATAGCTATATAAATATTGTTCAAGCCAGGTCATTGTTTCAATATCTAAATGGTTTGTCGGTTCATCAAGGATGAGTAAGTTTGGTTTTGTTAAGAGTAATTTAGCGAGGGCAAGGCGTGTCTTTTGCCCCCCACTTAACGTAGAGATGATTGTGTTTTCAAAATCGTAATCAGCGAATTGTAAGCCGTGTAGAACGGATCGAATATCCGCCTCATAGCGATACCCACCGCTTTCTTCAAATTCGATTTGCAAGCTGTCATAATCACGCAACAATTTTGCATACGCTGTTTCGTCTTCAAGAAACTCAGGATCTCCCATCTTCATTTCTAGCTTGCGTAATGTTTTTTCTTTTTCTCTTAATGGTTGAAAGACATCGATCATCTCTTGCAAAATCGTTTGCTCAGATTCAAGGCCTGTATGTTGGGCGAGATAGCCAATTGTGACATCCTTTGGTATCATAATTTCTCCTGAATCAAGAGAATGCTCACCTGTAATGAGTTTTAAAAGCGTCGATTTACCAACGCCATTTTTTCCGACAATCGCTATTTTTTCGTTTGCTTTAGCTTCTAATTTTATATTCGTTAAAATCGGTTCAGCACCGAAAGTCTTTGAAGCGTTGTTTACTTGTAGAACTATCATTGTTACACCTCTCGTATACCATTGCTTTTGTTTGGCATTCTTTCGTTAAGTGTAACGTATAACCTTTGCATGCGCTATCGCATGTAATCAGTTGTTCAGTAAATTGGCACATTCATTGCTAGCGATTTGAATAACATTCTGTTATTCTGATATCATGAGTATATGGAACTTATTTTAGGAGGTGCCTCTAATCATGGGAGGACTTGGAGCTGGAAGTATCGCACTTATTGCCATTGTCGCGTTAATTATATTTGGTCCAAAAAAGTTACCTGAGTTCGGAAAAGCTGCTGGAAACACACTTCGTGAATTTAAAAATGCAACGAAAGGTTTAGCAGATGACGACGAGCAAACCTCAGGCAATGCTAAGGACAAGCAACAGTAGATGATGAATGTAGCTACGGGGCGTAAAAGCGCGTAGCTACTTTTTTGGGAATTATTGTCTTTGTCTAAGCGATTAAAGTTTGCTTGGAACGGCAAATTATTTTTACATTTTGTTAGTGTACATTTGAAAGTAGGATGGATTCATGGAACAGCAGAAAGAATTGACAGTCGTTGATCATATAGAAGAGCTTAGAAAACGGATCATTTTTGTTCTTGTTTTCTTTCTTTTTGCCATGATTCTTGGTCTTTTTATTGCTCGTCCGCTTGTACTATTTTTACAATCGGCACCAGAAGCACAAAACATTCCGATGAATGCATTTAAATTAACTGATCCATTTAAAGTGTATTTAAAGTTTGCTTTCATCTCAGCGTTAATCATTACATCACCACTCGCCCTTTATCAAATGTGGGCATTTATAAGTCCAGGGCTGTATAAGAATGAACGAAGGATTACACTTGGGTATATCCCAATCAGTGTCATTTTATTTCTCGGTGGACTAGCGTTTTCGTATTTTCTGCTTTTCCCGTTCGTCATTAAGTTTATCGGAACTCTGTCAGCATTGCTCAACATTAATGAAATGTATGGAATTAACGAATATTTTTCTTTTTTGTTGCAGCTGACACTTCCGTTTGGATTTTTATTCCAATTGCCGATTATTATTATGTTTTTAACTCGATTAGGGATTTTAACGCCGATGTTACTAGTGAACATTCGCAAATACGCTTATTTTGTTATTCTCGTTATTGCGGGTCTCATTACACCTCCAGAGATCGTGTCACATCTTATGGTCACATTCCCTTTAATTTTACTTTATGAAGTGAGTATTATTATTTCGAGAGTGAGCTATAAAAAGGCACTGAAAGCTCAATTGAAACAAGCGAACGAAAGTATGACGGATGAATAACAAGTTTTCATTTTATAAAAAAAGGGTAAACATCTCCAACTGGAGGTGTAGAGTATGAAGAAAACAATAAAATTAGGCATACTCGTTGGAAGTGCTACGGCTACCGCCACAACTGTGTTTTTATTAGCGAAACGAAATCAAAAGAAAGATCAACACTTACTCACATCTAAAAAACTTGATGAACTAGCGCAGCCAACCGATAGACAGGAAGAAAAAATGGTTTCGGAAGGCGCACAAACGAGTGTTCATTATGTAAACCAAATGAATGAGCAAGGCTATCCAATTTATAAAGATAAGTAAGCGAGCGAAGGAATTGCGATTACGCAGTTCCTTCGTTTTTTATTTATTGGTGGGGTACTCAGTGTAATGCTATAGTTAAATGGGAGATTCTACTTTAGGAGAGAAAGAAATGAAGAAGCTTTCTGACAAATGGATGGTTGTTATTACTGTATTACTTGGAACGTTTACTGTTATTTTAAATAATAGTTCTTTGAACCCAGCGATTCCAAAATTTATGGATATTTTCCAGGCGGATGCTGTATCGGTAAGCTGGGTCATTACCATTTTTATGGTTGCGACTGGAATGACACTCCCTTTAACAGGGTACCTTGGAGAACGATTTGGAAAAAAGCAAGTGTATTTAACAGGACTCGGGATGTTTGTTGTCGTGTCTTTACTAGGATCCTTTTCATGGAATTTAGCGTCCATGATTTTTTTCAGAAGCTTACAAGGGGTGGCCGGCGGATTGATGATGCCATTATCGATGGCTTTAATTTTTGAAGTGTTTCCGAAAAATGAACGTGGAATGGCAACAGGCATTTGGGGAATTGCTATTATGATGGCACCTACAATCGGTCCTACGATTGGGGGAACGATTGTAGAATTTGGTAGCTGGCATTGGCTTTTTTTAATGAACATTCCAACAGGACTGCTCGGTTTATTGTTAGGTCTTCGCTTTTTAAAGTCAACGAAAAGCAATGGTACCCTTCGTTTCGATCGGATTGGTTTTGTAACTGTTACGGTTGGAATGGGAAGTTTATTGTTTGCACTCGGACGTATATCTTCACTTGAAGACTTGGCATCAATATTGAATATTTTCCTTATTATCACCGGAGTTATTTTGCTTATCTTGTTCGTACGTTACGAGTTAACGTTAGATGAACCATTGCTTAATTTAAAAATCTTTCGGATTCAGACGTATCGTAACAGCATTACGGTCGCAAGTGTCCAAGCAGTTGGTTTATTTTCAGGTATTTTCCTTATTCCTTTACTCGTACAAACTGTTTATGGTTACGGTGCGGTTGTCACAGGGCTTGTGTTTTTACCGTCTGCTCTTTTTACTGGCATTTTTATGACGGTGGCAGGTCGGATCCTTGATCGTAAAGGACCGAGAGGAATTGTAACGATAGGATTGCTCATTACAGGAATCACAACGTTGTTTCTTAGTACGCTGTCGCTTCAATCCCCATTATGGCTTATTTTTGTATTGATGATGATTAGAGGGATGGGACTTGGGTTATCGAATATGCCGGCAACGACAGCAGGGTTAAATTCTATTCCAGATGAACTTGTTTCACAAGGTTCAGCTGTAAACAACGTGATGAGACGGTTGAGCTCCTCCCTCGCGATCGTTCTCGTTTCTATTTACTTCGAAGTTAGGAGAACGAAGCTATTTGCTTTGGGGCAATCACTTGAAGAGGGGAGCTTGAAAGCGATAAATGAAGGTTTTTTGCTGATTGGATTACTCGTTCTCTTAACGATTCCAGCTGGATTGAAGTTACAACAACCGGCATCACTTCAAAATAAAGAAACCTCCTCAGAATAATACAGAGACATGTGCATGGAAATAAGCAGACGACATTTTAATGTGTAGTCTGCTTATTTTTTCGGCTTGTGTATTTTCTTAACTTTTTTGATAAATTGTAGGATTCGAATGGCGTAGAGGAATTCCATCGATGCAAGTAAGATAAAAATAATGCTTGCGGCATTCCAAACTGTTCCTGCCTCATTTGCAATGTTAATTGCAAAGTATGTGAAGACGATCCCGAGGATAAATAATGTAATACACAAAGTGTTTGCTGATATTTTCACGAATTAAAAGCCCCCAATGATGTGCTGTAAGTTCTTCTGTAGCTCCTCAAGCTTATCGTAATTAATCATCGTTATCGCGGCAAATGCATTCATCAATACATGAGTCACAATCGGTACGATAAGTCGTTTCGTTTTTATATATAAGAAAGCAAACGTAGCACCCATTGAAGTATAGATAAGGAGATGCTCTAGTTCCCCATGGACGATTCCAAAAATTAACGAACTCACTAGCACGGAGATCCAGAAATTAAAGCGCGTATAAAGACTACCAAAAATCACTTTTCGAAATACAATTTCCTCTAGTATCGGTCCGATAACGATAAAAACAAAAAAGAAAATGGGATAAGTTAAAGCGATATCGACGAGCTGAGACGTATTTTCAGAACCTGGATCAACCTTAAATAGGGACATTTCAATGGCTCCAGCAATCCCTTGAACTAAAAAGGCAAGAAATACACCAAGAATCATCCAACCTATCGCGACACCAACAGTAGCCTGCTCTGAACGTTCAAAAGGATATTCTTTCGTTCGATTGGCTAAAATGAGGATGGGAATAAGCGCAAGCGCAAAGCTTACGACGGTCCAGATGACGAAGCCTTCGATTGAAACAAGACTATCAGTTACCCCAAGGCTATATAAAATGGGCAATCCTACAATTCCCGAAAGTTGCATCAAAATATAAATGGCAAGAATCCACCAATACTGTTTTCGCATTAACCGTTCTCCTTTATGTAAGCGCACTACTTATATCGTACCCAATTTTTACATTAATGAACATAGGGTCATTAAAATAAAAGAAGGCTATTTATGTATACGAGTATCTTGATAAAATATCAACGTTAGAGCATGACTATGCCATTGTAACATAGGATAACTTCACAAGACAGAGCAAGAAACAGGCATTTTTTAAGGGCCATTTATAACAAAAAAACTTTTATAACGTAACCCTTGCAAAAAAAATGAATTTCTTTTAATATAATAGATGGTTATTAGCACTCGACTTAAGTGAGTGCTAAATTAAAGATTAATATTATCTTAAGGAGGGTGTTTCACGTGTTGAAGCCTTTAGCTGATCGTATTTTGATTGAAACTGTTGAATCTGAAGAAAAAACTGCAAGCGGTATCGTCTTACCAGACTCCGCACAAGAAAAGCCTCAAGAAGGGCGTGTTATCGCTGTCGGAAGTGGTCGCGTAACCGATAATGGAGAGCGAATTGCACTTGAAGTAGCAGAAGGTGACAAAATCATTTTCTCGAAATACTCAGGAACAGAAGTCAAATATGATGGCAAAGAATATTTGATTTTACGTGAAAGTGACATTCTAGCTGTAATTAACTAATGAACGACATTTAATAAAACTTACATATATTTGAGGAGGGTGTTCTTACATGGCAAAAGAGATTAAATTTAGCGAAGACGCGCGTCGTGCAATGCTCGATGGTGTAAACGCACTTGCTGATGCTGTAAAAGTAACATTAGGACCAAAAGGACGTAACGTCGTACTTGAGAAAGCATTTGGTTCTCCACTGATTACAAACGATGGTGTAACAATTGCGAAGGAAATCGAACTTGAAGATGCATTTGAAAACATGGGTGCCAAGCTTGTTGCAGAAGTTGCAAGCAAAACGAACGATGTTGCGGGTGACGGTACGACAACAGCAACGGTTCTTGCACAAGCAATGATCCGCGAAGGTTTAAAAAACGTTACATCTGGTGCAAACCCAATGGTTATCCGTAAAGGAATCGAAAAAGCAACTCAAGCAGCAGTTGATGAGTTGAAAAAGATTTCTCAACCAATCGAAGGCAAAGACTCCATTTCACAAGTTGCTGCAATTTCATCATCTGATGAGCAAATCGGTGATCTGATTGCTGAAGCGATGGAGCGCGTAGGTAATGACGGTGTTATTACAATTGAAGAATCAAAGGGCTTTGAAACAGAGCTAGAAGTTGTAGAAGGAATGCAGTTCGACCGTGGATATGCGTCACCTTACATGGTTACAGACTCTGACAAGATGGAGGCAGTTCTTGAGGATCCGTACATCTTAATCACGGATAAGAAGATCTCTAACATTCAAGAGGTACTTCCAGTTCTTGAGCAAGTCGTACAACAAAGCAAGCCACTTCTTATCATTGCAGAAGACGTTGAAGGTGAAGCACTTGCGACACTCGTCGTAAACAAACTCCGCGGCACGTTCAATGCAGTTGCGGTTAAGGCACCTGGTTTCGGTGACCGTCGTAAAGCAATGCTTGAAGACATTGCGATTCTAACAGGTGGAGAAGTTATCACGGAAGACTTAGGACTAGACTTAAAATCAGCAGACATTTCTCAACTTGGTCGTGCATCAAAGGTTGTTGTCACAAAAGACGACACAACGGTCGTTGAAGGTGCTGGAGAGTCAGACCAAATTGCAAGCCGCGTGAATCAAATCAAAGCACAACTCGAAGAAACAACATCTGACTTTGACAAAGAAAAGCTACAAGAGCGTCTTGCTAAGCTTGCAGGCGGTGTAGCAGTTATCAAAGTTGGTGCTGCAACAGAGACGGAACTGAAAGAGCGTAAGCTTCGTATCGAAGACGCATTAAACTCAACACGTGCAGCAGTTGAAGAAGGAATTGTCTCCGGTGGTGGAACAGCACTCGTTGATGTTCTAAAATCAATCAAAGACCTAAGTGCAGATGGAGACGAAGCAACAGGTATTAATATCGTACTTCGTGCATTAGAAGAGCCTGTTCGTCAAATCGCTGACAACGCAGGTCTCGAAGGCTCTGTAGTCGTTGAGCGCTTGAAAGGCGAAGAGCCAGGAGTTGGCTTCAACGCAGCAACGAGCGATTGGGTGAACATGATTGAAGCAGGAATCGTGGATCCAACAAAAGTAACACGTTCCGCACTTCAAAACGCTGCATCTGTATCCGCAATGCTACTCACAACAGAAGCAGTCATCGCTGACAAACCAGAAGAAAACGGTGGCGGCGCAGGGGCGGCAATGCCTGACATGGGCGGAATGGGTGGCATGCCTGGCATGATGTAAGTTGAAGTAAACAAAGCTTGATATGACGGGGTTTGCCAAGGGCAGACCTCGTCTTTTTGTTTAAAACCTCACATTTCTATCACATTAATTTTAAAAAGAGAGTTTATCAAGGATATCACTATGTTGCAGTGCTTGAACCAGCAATGGATTTGTAGCAAAAATTACTAGGCATCTCGTCAAGGTTTAAACGATTGTTTAATAAAGCAAAAGACGAAGAGGTTCCTGAAATACCTTCTGCAGCACATAATTAATTTGTTGTGGGGGATGGTAAGGATTAATGTAGCACAGAAGCTGAAAGTATTGTTTGTAGTTAGAATTTTAAAAAGCAACTTATATCAAGTCACCGACTATTTTCACCTGTTACATAAGGGAATAGTGGTGGCTTATTTTATGTGAAAAATCGATTCACCTTTAATAGTAAAGTTATAAAAATATAAAAGCTAGGCTAGGTCTGCTTATGTCTATTTCATTTCTAACATAACATAACATAACATAACATAACGGAACATTTTAATTGATAATAAAACAGATAAAACGTTTTTTAGTCAAGTCCACAATCTTGTGTAAAATCAATGACAATGTTTTAACCAGTCTATCGGCGCTTATGAAATATTCTCGCTTACCGCGGGCACGGCCTCAGCTTCTGTATCAAATCGTATACGAATTGATACAGTGATCTTCGGACTCGTGCTGTTCCCGCAGGTGTCTCGAATATTTCATGCGCTATATGGTGAGACCCCATTTGTAAACACCTAGAATTGAATATACTTCCTGGGGGAGCTCAACCATTCTTCATGAACATCTATGAGAACTGCCCCTATTAACCGATTGGCTGATGCAACATTAGGGAAAATGCGAATGATCTTCTCACGGCGCCGAACTTCCTGATTTAAGCGCTCAAGTAAATTTGTGCTCTTTAATCGGGGATGGCCCTTGCCAACAACTGTATATTGGAAGGCGTCTTCAAAGCCTTCATCTAGTCTTTGGCAAGCTTTCTTATATCTTTTCTTATCAGCGTAGGCGTCGATGAGTTCGACTTTCGCTGCCCTGGCTAATTGAATATCTGGGAATCGAAAGATGGCTTTAATAGCTTCACGAAAGGATTTGGAATCCTTTTTAGGTATAGTACTTAAGATGTTCCGCATGAAATGCACTTGACATCTCTGCCAGGAAACACCTGTGAACGATTTTCGAATCGCCGACACTAATCCAGCATGGGCATCAGAAATGACGAGTTGTGTTCCAGTTAATCCACGGCTTTTCAAGTAATCAAAAAAGGTGGACCAGGACGCTTCACTTTCACCATCCTGAATCATGAAACCGATAATTTCACGTTCGCCTTCTTCTGTGATTCCTAGGGCGATATGGCTACTCTTTGAAACGACACGATGTTCTTCTCTTACTTTGATATAAAGGACATCGACCATAATGAATGGAAACGTTGTTTCTAATAAAGAGCGATGTTGCCACTCTTTCACCATGGGATCGAGTTGTGCTGTCAGATCAGAGACAAACGATTTAGAAATCGTCTTTCCACAAAGCTCTTCTACAATTTGAGACACTTTGCGAGTCGAAACACCGGAAACATACATCTCAAGCATAGAAGCTAAGAGCGCTTTCTCGTTTCTTTGATATCGTTCAAACACAGTAGGCGAAAACTTACCGTCTCTTGTTCGTGGGACTTTTAGGTCCATCGTTCCGATTCGAGTCGTCCACTCTCTTTCATAGTAACCGTTGCGCTGGCTGACACGTTGACTCGAACGCTCATACTCGGTTGCTTGAATGTATTGTGTACGCTGTTCTTCCATGAGTTGGTTAAAAACTGTCATTAAAATGTTTTTAGACACATCATCTTTAACGGACTTTTCAATTAAGCTTTGTATTTCTTTGGTCTCCAATGTAAAATGTAGGTGGGTCATGTGATCTGCCTCCAGGTATGTTTTTGTGGTTAAAAACATTGTACCGTAAGGCGATCATATGGCCTATTCTTTTTACACAATTATATGGACTCTGTCCTTTCATTACTTTGGAAAATATATTCTAAGCTTAGTTTATATTGTCTTGAGAAATAAGAACAGCGGTTTATGCATACTTTATCCGACTCAATCCCTGCAAATCAAGTTAATAAAAGTGAAAGAGGCATATAACAAGACCAAAAAGAATACTGGTTGAAGTACTTACGTAATTTTAAAAGGACCCTTCCCATCTAACGAAACGAATTATCATTTCGTCGAGAGTTTAGGGTCCTTTTTCTAATTCATCTCTTTTATTTAGAAAAATGTTTCATTACTTCTAACAATTCATCGATTGCTGTTTCCCCTTCACCGTCTTGAACTGCATGGCTAACACAATGTTTCATATGTCTTTCTGTAACTGAAAAACCAACCTTTTTCAGGGCTGCATTGATAGCACTAATTTGTACTAAAATATCAACACAATATCGATCTTCCTCAACCATACGCTGGATTCCGCGCACTTGCCCTTCAATCCGTTTCAACCGGTTGATCACCGATTGTTTTTCCTCATTTGTTCGCGGTACTACAGGCTTGTCATGAAGAAACTTTTCCATCTTCGGACCTCCTTCCAAGCTCTCTCTACACGATGTTAGTAATCAGAATTAAAATAATTATTTTTCTAAATGAACACGCTGTAAGCGTAGGGCGTTTAAAACGACGGATACAGAGCTGAATGCCATTGCTGCACCGGCTACCCAAGGAGCAAGAAATCCAAGCGCCGCTATTGGGATGCCGATTGTATTATAAATAAATGCGAAAAATAGGTTTTCTTTAATGTTACGCATTGTTTTTTTACTCATGATTACCGCATCGACAACACTATTTAAATCCCCGCGCATGAGCGTAATATCTGCGGCTTCAATCGCAATATCGGTACCAGTACCAACTGCCATTCCGACATTTGCCATCGCAAGAGCGGGCGCATCATTTATTCCATCTCCAACCATAGCAACCTTTTTCCCCTGGGCTTGAAGTTTTTTAATTTGTTCACTTTTTTGATCGGGCAATACTTCAGCAATGACTTCGTCAATTTCAACTTGTTTTGCAATTGCATCTGCAGTTCGCTCATTATCACCTGTTAACATAATGACTTCAAGTCCAAGCTTATGCATTCTATCAATTGCTTCTTTTGAAGTCTCTTTAACGGTATCTGCTACTGCAATCACACCTGCATGTGCACCTTCAATAGCAATGAGCATCGCTGTTTTTCCGTCTTGCTCTAATTTTTCCATCGTTACTTCTGTTTCATTTGCTATCGATATATTTTGCTGACGCATTAATTTCCGAGTTCCAACAAATATTTTTTGCTCATTAATTTCAGCATATATTCCATATCCAGGCAAAGCTTCGAAGTTATCAGCACGAAGTAATGGAATATCTTGTGCTTTCACACCTTGTACAATCGCTTGAGCTAACGGGTGTTCAGATTGATTTTCTGCTGTGCCTACTAATTGAAGTATATCTTCTTCTTTAAACCCATCAGCTACAATAACGTCAGTGAGTGTAGGTTCTCCTTTTGTTACTGTACCTGTTTTATCTAATACAACAGTATCAATGGATTGTGTGTTCTCTAAATGTTCGCCACCTTTAAACAACATTCCCATTTCTGCTGCCCGACCAGAACCAGCCATAATCGAAGTCGGAGTTGCCAGCCCAAGCGCACATGGGCATGCAATGACTAATATAGAAATCATCGGAATTAAACTTGAACGGAAATCCCCAGGTGTAACGATAAAATACCAAATTAAGAAAGTAGCAACAGCTATTAACACTACAATTGGCACGAATATACCAGAGATTTTATCTGCTAAACGTTGAATATCCGCTTTTGAACCTTGGGCATCTTCTACGACTTTCACAATTTGAGCAAGGGCTGTATCTTTTCCGACTTTTGTTGCGTTTATTTTCAATAAACCATTCTTATTAATGGTCGCGCCAATCACAGCATCACCCGGCACTTTATCAATCGGTATACTTTCTCCTGTCAGCATCGATTCATCGATTGCAGATTGTCCCTCTACAATTTCACCATCAACCGGAATTTTCTCTCCTGGTCGTACGATAATCACATCGCCTACTAACACTTCTTCAATTGGTATTTCATGTTCCGCTCCGTCTCGTACAACACGAGCTGTTTTCGCTTGTAAATCAAGCAATTTTTGAATCGCTTGGCTCGTTTTTCCTTTCGCTCGCACTTCAAATAATTTACCGAGTAAAATTAAAGTAATAATTACAGCGGAGGCTTCAAAGTAAAGTTCCGCTTCACCTACAGCGCCTGCATACATCCATTCAAAGGATAAATATAAACTATAAAAGTATGCCGCGCTTGTACCTAGCGCAACTAGTACATCCATGTTAGCACTTTTATTTTTTAGTGACGTATAAGCGCCTTTATAAAATTGTGCTCCAATGATAAATTGAACAGGAGTAGCTAGCGTTAATTGAAACCAAGGATTCATAAAAATATCTGGCAAATAAATGAACGATAAAAAACTAAAATGAGCCACCATTGTCCATAATAAAGGCAATGTTAAAATCGCAGAAAAAATGAACTTTCGTGTTTGTTTACGAATTTCCGCTTGTTTATGATCCATTGTTTCCTGTCCATCTTCTTTTGGTCTTAATTCATAGCCAAGTTTTTTTACTTTTGCGATCATGTCACTCGGCTCTACTTCTTTGTCATTATATGAAACTGATATGGTTTCTAATGCAAAATTGACATTAGCACTAGATACACCTTCCATTTTGCTAATACCTTTTTCAATTTTTGTAGCACATGCTGCACACGTCATACCAGAAATATCAAACTCAGCTTTTTGCTCGATTACACCATAACCAATCTTTTCAATTTCCTTTTTAAACTCATTCACATTCGTCTGTTCAGAATCATAGTGCACAGTTAATTGTTCTAAAGCAAAGTTGACATTCGCTTTCTCGACACCTGTCATTTTACTTATCCCTTTTTCTACGCGGGAAGCACAAGCAGTACATGTCATACCGCTTATTTGTAATGTACTTTCTTCTGTTGTCATTCCTCATACCTCCCATACCAAGTACAGGTATATTTCCCTTAAAAAGAAAGATTATACCTTTAGGTACAATCTTCTAACTTCACTCTTTACTTCGTTTCATCGTTTAAACGATTTTGTATCCTTCTTCTTCAATCTTTTTTTTGATTTGTCCTAAGGTTACTTTATCTTTATTAAAATCTACTTTTACTTCCTCTTTATCAACATCTATTTTGATAGAAGAAACACCGTCTAATTGATCGATGCTCTTCTCTACTTTACCTACACAACAACTACACGTCATTCCTTCTACTTTTAATATCTCTTTCATTTTTCAATGACCTCCTAATCAATGACTAATTATATGAGAAATAATAAATGGTTTCTTCGTATCTGTTTTTTCTTTTGCAGATATAATTGCATCTAGTCTATTTTTAATATGTTTTTGACTCGATCTATATTGCTTTCAAAACCTATCAATACTTCCGGCTTACTTAGCCTGCCTAATAAAGACTTATCCTTAAATACGAAGGCTGGCACCATTCTAGTTCCTGTTAATTTACGCAATTCTTTTTCCTTTTCTGGTTGCTCTGATAGATCGTGATTAATATAGGAAATACGATGTTTTTCTAAAAAAGATTTACCTGCTTGACAATCTGAACAGGTTGGCCGTGTATATAGCTCTAACTGTACATTTTTCATTATACCCAATCCTTTCAATTGGAATAGGAGTTAAACGTTACTTCTTTATTCCGTACGAATGGAGTGGACAAAGTACGGTACCCTAATCTCATTAATACAAAACCTGAGGGGAAATGCCTATTTATGCAACTACCTCATAACCTTGTTCTTCAATTTCACTTTTTATTTCTTCTAAACTAACTATGTTTGCTTCGAACTCTAACTCAACCGCACTATTATCTAAATGAACCTTCACAGATTTAACTCCGTTTAAGCTACTTACACTACTTTCAATTGAATTTACACAATGTCCGCAAGACATCCCTTGTACTTGTAATGTGATTTGTTTCATGGTGATAACCTCCATAATTTTTACTTCACACTTATATTACTATACCCCCGTAAAGTATTTCAAGTGGAAAAGCTTATTATTTTTATATTTAATTTCTCACATCAAAAAATTTAAGCTTAATCTTTTACACCTTTCAATAATCTTAACCCATTAAAAATAACGGCCAATGTACTTCCTTCATGAAAGATGACTGCAAATGTTATATTCATTTGTCCTATCGTATTTAAAACGACTAACATTAAAACGACTGCTAAAGCAATAAATATATTTTGCCAAACAACTTTTCTAAGCTTTTTAGCTAGTTTATGTGTGTAAGCGAATTTTGAAAGGTCATTTTTCATTAATACTACATCTGCAACGTCAATTGCGATATCTGTTCCTTCGCCCATTGCAATCCCAATATCTGCGGTGACAAGAGCAGGGGCATCGTTTACGCCGTCACCTACCATGGCCATGACTGGATATGTTTCTTTTAATTCTGAGATTATTTCAGCCTTTTCGTCCGGCATAATATTTCCACGTACTTCGTCGATGTTTAATTGACGGCCAATTGCCTTACCTGTACGTTTGGCATCGCCTGTAAGCATGACTGTATGAATGTGTTCATCTTTAAAGTATTGAATGGCTGCTTTTGAAGTATCTTTCGGGACATCTTGAATCGCTAGTAAAGCCAAGACTTTTTCGTCTGTACCAAAATATACGACCGTCTTCCCTTCATGTTCCAAGACTTCAGTTTGCTTTTTAATATCGGTTGGAATGACATTGTAAGAATTTGGTTTTCCGATTTTATATATTATTTGTCCAGACATCGCGATTAATCCAACACCGATAATGTTTTCTACTTCAATTTCTGTTGGTCTGATATCTTTATAATGCTTTATAATCGCTCGAGCGAGCGGGTGGTTTGATTTGCTTTCCATTGAAACAATAATATTTTCAAACTCTATTTGCTGTTCTTCTGTCACTTCGTCTCCAAAATATACTTCTGTCACAACTGGTTTTCCTGTTGTGAGTGTACCTGTTTTATCAAAAGCAACAGCAGTTACATCCGAAAGATTCGATAAATAAGAACCACCTTTAAATAGCACACCTCGTTTTGCTAAGTTGCTAATCGCTGAAAGTGTTGCCGGTATATCTGTTACTGCTAACGCACATGGAGAAGTAGCAATGAGAAATACCATTGTACGATAAAAGCTATCATATGCTGTCCAATCGAATACGTATAAACCTATTAAATAGAACAAAGGCGTTAATAAAAGAACGATTGTAACATAGACAGGCTCTATTTTTTTGATAAGAGCTGCTGTTTTTGATATGTTTTGTTGGGTTTGACTGACCATTTCAATAATTTTAGAAATAACAGTTTCTGAGCTGTCTTTCGTCACTTCCATCACTAACGTTCCCGAACCATTTATCGTACTACCGTACAACATATCTCCTGTACTTTTTTCAACAGGAATACTTTCCCCTGTGATTGATGACTGATCGACTGAGCTGTTCCCCGATAGGACAATCCCATCTGTCGGTATTTGATCACCATTTAAAATCGATAATTTATCTCCAACCCGTAATACCGAGACATCGACAATTTCAATTTTACCGTTTACTCCCAACCTTCTGGCAGTCGTTGGGTTGATTTTAATTAAGTTTGTAATCTCTTTGTTACTCTTAGCTTCTGCATAGCCCTCTAGAAAGTGGGCTCCGCCAAAGATGAGAATGAGCAATGCCGCTTCCATATATTCACCAATAATGACAGCGCCAATCGCAGCTAAAGTCATTAAAATATGAATGTTTGGTATGAATTTCTTCCGCTTCATTGTTTGTTGAAACGTATCTAAAAAGCCTTCAAAAATAATATGATAACCAGATAACGCTAGTGACGTAATGTATAAGGTCGTCTTTATTGATCCTGTATTTAAAAAGGAGGCAATTAAAAAGGTAACAAGACCTGCAAAAAACAAAACGATTTCAGCTTTACCACCATGACTATGATCGTGATCTTGAGGCTGCTCATAATCATCTTGATGTAATTCATTCATACAGATTCTCTCCTCGTATATTATGTTTAGTTATTTATTTCCCCCATTATCCCCTTGCTAACTGACTAAATAACACCTTTTGTTTATCACGAAAGTTCCATTAGTTATTAAGTGTAGTATAGCCTTTTTTAGTTAAATCGTACTTTCATAATCAAAGACCTAATTATCATCCTCTTGACATACTACCCCAAGTCTTTATTCGTCTAATCACTGTTTCAGATTTGTTACCTACTACATTCATACATTATCATATGAGCATATAGTCATATTATAATTATACTACACATGTATTTCTTTAAAGAAATGATTCCATCGGGAAACACCTTTCTTCAAAACATGTGTATATGTGTACAAAATCATTATGTGTGCCGAGCGTGAGCTATCATTTGTTCCAAAATTTGTATGACGTGTTCATCATCATGCGAATAGAACATTGTCGTTCCAGCACGACGATTTTTAACTAATCGTAAATTTTTCAAAAAACGTAGCTGATGCGAGACTGTCGATTGTCCTAGTTCCAATATATCCGCAATTTCATTTACGGAGCATTCTTTTTGATAAAGAAGATGCAATATTCGAATCCTTGTTGGATCTCCCAGTGCTTTAAATGTTTGAGATACAATAAATAATGTTTCTTCATCTAAATCCTCTTCGATATTTTTATCTATCATAAGCTATTTAACCCCCTTATATGAATACATTATCATATACACATATTGCATGCAAACAAAATATTACTTATGTTTCCAAACGGTTCAAACGTATCCATATTCAAACAATCTAAGAGTACATACGATTGTAAAATGTCTGTTATACTAAAAAATAAAACATGTAAAGGTGACGTAAAAATGACTACTGAGAAATCAAAATTCGAGATAGGAATTAGCACATTTTTAGAAGCAACGACAAATCCAATAACCGGGGAAACAATTAGCCATGCAGAACGACTCCAGCGTGCTGTTGAAGAAATTGTCTTGGCAGACAAGGTTGGTCTAGACGTGTATGGCGTTGGCGAGCATCACCGAAAGGATTACGCAAGCTCTTCGCCCGCTGTTGTGCTTGCAGCCGCAGCACCGATGACGAAAAATATTAGGCTAACGAGCGCGGTATCTGTCCTCTCTTCTGCTGATCCTGTCCGCGTTTTTCAAGATTTTGCAACACTTGACGGCATTTCAGGTGGGCGAGCAGAAATTATGGCCGGAAGAGGCTCCTTCATCGAATCATTTCCGCTTTTCGGATATAGTTTGGAAGATTATGATGCACTATTTAACGAAAAGCTTGATTTACTTCTAGCGATTCAAGCATCAGAGAAGGTCACCTGGTCGGGCAAGCATCGTGCACCTATTCATGGACTCGGTATTTATCCTCGCCCGGTCCAACAACCGTTACCTATTTGGATTGCAAGCGGCGGTAATCCACAATCCGCGGCACGGGCAGGAGCATTAGGTCTCCCATTAGCATTAGCGATTATCGGAGGAATGCCAGAAAAGTTTGCCCCGATCGTAAGCTTGTATAAACAAGCGGCAGAACAAGCCGGTCATAACCCAGACGAACTCCAAATCGCCACCCATTCACACGGATTTTTGGCAGAAACGAACGAAGAAGCGGCAGAGATTTTTTATCCACCAACCGCTGCACAAATGAACGTCATTGGAAGAGAACGCGGTTGGCCACCTTACACACGCGAGACATTCGATGCGGCACGCAGTTTAAGAGGCTCACTTTATGTTGGGGATCCTGAATATGTCGCAGAAAAAATTATCTTGTTGCATAAAAATTTGGGGGTTACCCGCTTCTTCCTTCACGTTAACGTAGGAACAATGCCCCATCGTGACCTTCTCCGCTCTATCGAACTACTCGGAACAGAAGTAGCTCCAATCGTAAGGAAAGCGATACAGCAAGGTTAAGTGCCTATTTTATCCGATGCCTCTTTCTTACTTAATAGGCTTGAGAGATTAAATAAATAAGGGGCTGTCACAGAAAGTCATTTTTCAATGACTTTCTGGACAGCCCCTATCCGAATTATATCAAACATTCATTTTCCATCTAATAGTAAGGAGAAATTAACAAATAGACAAGCACACCAGTCAAAGTAACATATAACCAGATCGGCATTGTCCAGCGAGCAATTTTTTTGTGTTTAGCTTTCTGCATATTCAAACCTTTAGTCAACGTAAATAATGATAATGGTAATAGGATCGTGGATAAAATAATATGAGTAATTAAAATAAAGTAGTACACATACTTTAATAGACCTTCCCCACCATAACTCGTCGAGCCGGCCATCGCATGATAGGAAAGATAACAGATTAAAAATAAAAATGTTAAGATAAAAGCTGCAAAAATAAAATTACGGTGTGCAGGAATATTACCCCTCTTAATCATGACTAATGCACCAATGAGCAGAAGGAAAGCAGTCCCATTTAGAAACGCATTAATTAACGGAAGGACTGTCAATTGTACTCCCATAATCGTATCTGTTGTGCTCCGTGGTATATAATTAATTGACAATATAATAATAACAGCTACAACAGACACTGCCCAAATTAATGGTGTATAATTCCGTTGCTTTACATTAACTGTCTCATCAGTTGTCTCAGGTTTCATTCTATCACTCTCTTTCTACTACTAT
This sequence comes from Caryophanales bacterium UBA6769, assembly GCA_002453275.1. Lineage (GTDB taxonomy): Bacteria > Bacillota > Bacilli > Bacillales > UBA6769 > Pueribacillus. The sequence goes on along the minus strand of DKGN01000169.1, from coordinate 19,505 downwards.
TATCATAGATTGTTTTTGACCTATTTTACAGTCATAAACACAAAAATTCATAAAAAAGACAAGGATGCATACGTAAATGATGTTGATTCGTAACTTTTGAATTTCACCTTTTCGTTAGATGGCAGACATGATATTATTTAGATACAGTGTTTGAAAGCGTTTTCTATCGAAGTTACATTTAAAGGTGTCGGAAAAGTCTCCATTATCCAAAAAGAAAAGTTCCAAGGGGGAAGTGTGATGAAACAAGAAATATTAACCAACTACCCACAACAGCCTCACGGAGGCACACTTATAAATAAAGTGTTAACAGGCGAGGCTCGTGACAATGAACTCATAAGGGCAAAGCAATTGCCAAAGATCATGATTGATCTTGAGGCTGTTATTACTATTGAAATGATTGCGACTGGAGTCCTTTCACCGAACGAAGGATTCATGAACGAAAAAGATTACAAGTCTGTCCTTCGAGAAGGCCGTCTAGCAAATGGACTCGTCTGGCCAGTTCCATTAAGCTTTGCTCCGACTGGAGAACGCAATCAAGAAATAGTTCAGTCTTTATCTGTCGGTGATGAAGTTGCACTCGTCGATGAAAGCAAGGAGCCAGTTGCTATCCAAAAAATTGAAGATATATTTGCGTACGATAAAAAGGAACGGGCTTCTCATCTGTTCGGCACGACCGACCGTGATCATCCTGGGGTCGATGCAATTTTTCGTCGTATGGGTGACATCGCATTGGGAGGACCCATTACGTTACTCCGTCGTGTGGACTGGGGACCGTTTGAAAAGCTTCGCTTAGAACCAATCGATACGTGGCGTCTTTTTTACGAGGAAAAGAAATTCCGCTCAGCTGCCGGTTTTATTACTGGAGCAAATCCGCTCCACCGCGGCCATGAATACATTCATAAAAATGCATTGGAAGAAATTGATGGACTGTTACTTCAACCACTCGTCGAAATGGCGAAACGTGAATACACTCGCCACGAATTTCGGATGCTTTCATACCGAAGTGTACTAGAAACCTATTATCCAAAGGAACGGGCTATTCTAGCCCCGTTGCGTGTAACTTATATTTTTGCCGGTCCACGTGAAACTGTACTCCATGCATTAATTATGAAAAATTACGGATGTACCCATGCATTAATTGGACGTGATCATGCGGGAATTGGAGATTATTATGACAAATACGCAAGCCACACCATTTTTGATGAATACACACCAGAAGAACTCGGAATTGACATCCGTCTCTTCCATGAAGTCTTTTACTGCATGCGTTGTGATACACCCGCAACTACACAATCGTGTCAACACGATGAAAGCTACAGAATTAATATTTCAGGTACAAATGTAAGGGAGATGCTACGCCATGGAATCTTGCCACCGAAGGAAATCGTTCGCCCTGAATCTGCCCGCATCGCCATGCAAGGGATTCAACCAAAAGGTGTCGACGAAAACAACGAAGCGATTTCACCAGTTGGAAAGATCATTAAAGGAACATTTCCATATTATTTAGAACGCACTCGGTTAGGGGGACCGAAGCGTGATAACCCATTAACACCCGCAGAATTAAACAAACGTGATTTAGAGGCCGCTATTTTAGACGTCCGTGATAATGCCCATCGCGTCTACAAAGAGGTGTTCGAAGAATATAGCTTTGTCGGAGACACCGATCGAGACTTACAGCCAGAGTGGAGAAAGCAAGCACTCGATTCCTTAAAATCCCAACAAGATATGGTCATTCAAGACTTAAAGGAGAAAATCGAGCAAGCCCCTACTGTAGCCTCGGATGAATTTATGTATCAAGATAAAGAAGAAGCACAACGCGAATTAGACGTAGCGAAAAAAATTCAAGATGACATCCCAAAAACACTTCGAAATGAAGATATGAATTATCGCACGTGGAATCCGCTCCCATATAACCGTTACCGAGGTAGCGACGAATAGAAGAAGAATAGAAGAACGTGGACCTTTCCATATTAATTGTGGTTAGGTCCTTAATCTTATTCTCAATGTGTGAGTTTATTACTACAAGAGTCTGCAACCGTACTTAAATCAAGGCTACATTCTATGTCCGGACACTAACTTTGTCATGGGTGCTCCTGGTGTATTCACAAAGCTACAAAATGAAACCGTCATCATTTCGAAACAAGCCTTCGATGAATTAGACAATTTAAAAAATGCACCTGCCGATGCGACCGATGAGGAGCAAAGACGTTCCTTCGAAGCGAGAGAAGCTTTTCGCGTACTGGATTTAGTTCGGGTCAATATTATTGAACCTGCACCCACTTCTGTAGCCGAACAGTATCAGCTATCCGTACGTCCAGATGACCAAATTATCGCTAGCTACCTTCATTATCGTGACAGTCAGAATGAAAAAGTGTTATTTTTAACATTAGACCGTGGGGCCAAAATAATCGCAAATGCTGCTAATTTAGAATCTGTTGAATTTGATATTGACCAATTCAACAAAGTTCGGAGAAAAGAACAAAATAAACAGGGGACATATTCACCTGCTATGCAAAGGGATTTAAATCCAATCCAACGATTTTTTCTAGGCCTTAAAAACTTGTATGATAATATTACACTAGTCGTGCAATTCAGTATTGGTATTATTGTCGTGCTTGCCATAATTGTAGGAGTAATTGGTGCTATTATAAAATAACTTATTTAATTCACACTGCAACTATTGAATTCATATTGATTACACTCGGGTAAGGGTACGATCACCTTTACCCGTTTTTTATTTCATTAATAATGCAAGGATAATAATCACTCTTCCCACAAGCTTGGTTGCTTTCTTAGTAGCCTGTCGTACCGTACATCTGAATCGCATAACTTCATATTCATTCTATTTTTTTCCGCTTTATGACCTTCTTAATGCGTAGTAAATCATCCTCGCCTCACTCTATCTTTAATATCCAATAATTACTGAGTAAAAAGAACTACAAAAATGTAATTGTTTAGATTGTGTTGAGTTCAATGTGGTTTAATAGGACTATAAAAATTTTGGATAATAGTACATTCCTCTAGCAAATCGCAAAGAAGAGAGAGAATACAATGCAAAAAAGAAAAAATATGATTATGCTTTATTTTTCAATATTTGTTACTTTGCTTTCACTGCTTGTTTATTTTCTGCATCAGCATATTGGATGGCTTGATACCTATCTTTTAATGTCATTATTTCATTCCAATCAACCAGATCATCTCGCTTCGATATTAGTCATCCTTATGATAATACCGCTTATTTTATTAGCTACAACTGTGCTTTTATATCGGAGAAGTAGTTCCCATCCCCTTATCCCTTGGATGATTATGCTCACATTAACGTTTGGTAGTATTTCCATCATTGCTGCTGGAGATGGGATGGTAGAATATCATTTTTCAATCTTTATGGTTATAGCCAGCTTGGTTTATTTCGAAAATATACGCCTCATTATTGTCAGTACGATTATTTTTGTCATTCATCATGTACTAGGATACTTTACTGTGCCTGAGTTAATTTGTGGGAATGAAGATTACCCTTTTTCCTTATTAATGATTCATGCAGTCTTTCTTACCATTATTAGCACAGTCACGATCATCCAATTAATTGCTCGAAAAAGTTACGACCGACTTATGCTCCAGAATGAAGAAAGACAGAATAAAATTATAGAAGATTTAATAGCTCGTATTTCAGGAACTTCCTTTGAACTCATGTCAAATGTTGACAGTTTAGAACGAGGAGCAACAGCATCTACCACTGCGTCGAGTGAAATTACTGCTTCCATAGTAGAAATGGTTGCTGGTGCTGAACATCAGCTCATTGAATCGAAAAATAGCAATAGCATTCTAGACGATCTCATGGTGAACGTCGATAAAATTATTACCCAAGTAGAAGTTGCAGTATCATCTTCAGAACACTCTGTTACTCAAGCGGAAGAAGGAAAAGAAAGCATGGTTCAAACAGAGAAAACAATGGAAAATATATCAAATGCTGTTCAACAAATAGAACACGTCACAGAGCAAGTAACGAAACGTTCTGTCACGATTCGAGAAACGTTATCCTTGATTAGTGAAATTTCTTCACAAACAAATCTTCTTGCATTGAATGCATCCATTGAAGCCGCTCGTGCTGGGGAAGCAGGCAGCGGATTCTCAGTTGTTGCCGAAGAAGTGAAATCACTCGCAATTCAATCACAAAGTTATGCCGAAACAATTGAACAAGTACTATCTGAACTAATGAACGATGCGAATGATATGAATGACGTGATGAAACTAGGTCGAAAGCAAGTAGATTTTGGAGTTAACCAAGTGAAACAAACAGGTGAAATATTTGATGATCTCGTTTCAAATATTAACACTATGTCGAATGAAACAGCTGAATCTTTTAATCTTGCGAATGAAATCGGTAATCGAATGACAGAAATACAACAATCGTTGCAAGAAATGAAAATTGTCGCTGAAAATAATAACGAAGGAATTGAAAGCATCTCAGCCAATTCCAAAGAACAACTAGCAACGTTGGAAAACTTCAATGACGTGACGAATGAGTTAAAAGTGATGGCTGATTCACTATCTGGACAAATCGAGAACATAAAAGAAGATATTCAAGTTTTAATCATGCAAAAATAAGATGGAAGAGTCACATATTAATAACTAGTATAAAGACTGGTATCTAGCAAAAAAGGAATGAACAGTGAAGATACGCGTTCATTCCTTTTTTGGGATTTGAAAAGATACTTCCGTCCCTTGATTACATTCACTTCTGATTTGCAATCCCTTTCCATACATTTGCTTTAACCGCCGATGCGTGTTTTTTAAGCCGATGCCTTTTTCCTTTGAAACACCTGATTGTTCAAAAATTTGCTCTAACTTCTCCGCATCCATCCCTACCCCATTGTCCAATATAGAAATTTCCATGTAGTTTTCGTAATCATGAATTCGGATACAAATCAACCTACCTTCTTGACGTTGTAATATTCCACGTCTAGCTGCATTTTCAACGAGTGTTTGAATCGACAAAGGGGGTAATTGTAGAGCGATATCTTTTGCTAATTCCCACTTTACATTAAGTCGGTCCCCAAATCGTTCTTTCTCGATGTATAAGTAAGACCGTACGAGAGAAAACTCCTGTTCAAGTAACACTTCGTGTTTGAGACTATGAAAATCAATACTCATGCGTAAATAATTGCTAAATTCTTCAAGTAACCTTTGCATCTTTGAAACATCCATCATTCCAAGTGCCGCGATTGAATTTAACGTGTTGTATAAAAAGTGTGGCCGGATTTGTGCTTGAAGCCAAGCCGCTTTGATTTTTAAGCGGTCCTCGATTGATAATTTAAGTTCGGTTAGTGCACGTATTATGCAATCACGTCGGGATCCAATTTCAACAGTTAAGCTTGCTCGATATTACCGATGAACAGTTTGACAACACGTTTAAGGTCAATATTTATTCCCATTTTTACACGACTCGCGAGGCATTAAAATACATGAAAGCCGAAAGCTCAATTATTAATACCGCTTCAGTCATTACATTTGACGGAAATGATCAATTAATTGATTACACCGCGACGAAAGGGGCAATTATTGGATTCACTCGAGCACTGGCGAACAGCCTTGTGAGTAAAGGCATTCGCGTAAATGCTATCGCGCCTGGTCGAATATGGACTCCTCTCATCCCAGCTAGCTTTTCTGCAGATCAAGTTCCTCTTGCTGGCAATCCGATGGAGCGACAAGGTCAACCTTTTGAAGTCGCTCCAACTTTCGTCTACCTTGCGTCCAACGATTCGCGATTCGTCACCGGGCAAACGTTACATGTTAATGGCGGGCAAGTATTCGCTTTTAAAAAAAACTTGGAATTCGCTGTATCTGTAAAGGTAAATGGCGCCGAGTTTTTTGTTACTTCGTCCTATAACATTAAGCTCAAAATTCAATCTCCAGGCAATATTCAGAATAATATTGAAGGTCATGAGCATGACAAAACAAACTATTTATAAAATTTTCTTAATATGTAACGAGAAGTCTTTACTCAAATCAATAAATTGATCTGCAACTTGAACTAAAGGACGCGTCGGATCATGTGTATGAATCATAAGAATAACAGCTTTTCTCCCATCCGTAAGTAAAACAGAATAGCCAATTAAATAACTCATAATCTTAGCGATAAATAGTCTTGTGATGACAGGATCCAATGCTCCAAAAGTATCTCTTTCCATTTGAAAAAGTACTTCATAAAAAGGTAAAGGTTCCCGATAGGTTCGATTAGACGTCATCGCATGAAATACATCTGCAATTGAAACGATACGACTAAACAAATCAATTTGATCTTCTTTAATCCCAAACGGATAACCACTTCCGTCCATTCTTTCATGATGATGAAGAGCGACAACCGCTTGTCGATGAGAGATTCCAATCGTTTCTTTCAGAATTTCATAGCCATAGATGGTATGTTTTTTCATAACTTCATATTCATCGCTCGTTAACCGCTCTGGTTTATTTAAAATATAATCCGGTATGAGCATTTTTCCCACATCATGTAACAATGCTGCGGTAGTTAGCTGAAGAAGATCTTGTTCCGGAAGTTCCATCCATTTTCCGATCAAATTAGCGATTGCCCCAACAGCAATATTATGACGATAAGTATAGTCATCTTTTGCCTGAAGTGCCGAAAATAAATGGAGAAAATGGATATCTTCAGTAGCATTATGAATCATAGAAATAACGTCTTTTCGCAATTCTTTAAGAGAAATTTTTCGCGTCTCACGCACTGCATTAAAAATTTTACTCACTTGGCCAACAGCTTCGTCAATCATTCTGTCATGTTCTTCTTTGAGATGGGGGTCATCTTCCTCCAATTCAAGATCATTTACCGTAATCCCATGTTCCACTAATTTACTGACATGATCATACGTGATAACGGTATCAAGCGGTATAATGAGTCCACCCATGTCATTGTAAATACCTTGCTTTATTTTTTTACCAATCATATTTTTCAAAAAAATACTCTTGTCCATCTGGAACGCTCCCCTTTTCCCAATGTAAACGTGGATTGTGATATAAACCTGTCTACCGGAATATTCTCGAAAGTTCACTAAATTCTATCTATTTATATTATCGACATAATAACCCATGTTTTTTAACGTTAAGTCGTTAATAACGAGATATCTACATTTTTCCATTGGAAATTAGCAGTAACGAGGGAAGGGGGCGCAATAACTGCGAGGCATACTCATGAAACAGTATAAACGAATCTTATTTACACATATCATCCCTTGTCCCAAAATTAACGTTAGTCCTCTCTTCATGTTTTAATAAGGTAAACGTAAGGAAGGTTAGACAAGGATGCATACAACACTTCAGTCATTTTTACCGACCATTCAAAAATTACATAGGGAACGATCGCTCACAAAAAAAGATCTATTAACGGAATCATTTTTGCTCGAAAAAGACGGAGATTTAAACATGTTCTATGCTCCCCATAACGAATACATCAACAAGGAAGCGAAAGTCGTGATTGTTGGGATTACGCCGGGATGGAATCAAATGAAAACGGCCTATGAACAATTCATCAAAAGTCAGGCAGCAGGCGACAATATTGAGACATGTCTAAAAGCAACAAAAACTGCTGCTAGATTCGCGGGTTCAATGAAAGCAAATCTCCTAAGCATGCTAAACGAATGTAACATCCCAAAAGCGCTTCAACTGCCCAATGCAGAAAGTTTGTTTGAAGGGAACAACCATTTACTCCACACAACTTCAGTTATAAAATACCCCGTATTTCTAAACGGAAAAAACTATACAGGACACCATCCACCTATTGAGCGTGCAGCCCTTCTACAGAGATATGCCTACGGGGTATTTCCAAACGAATTAGCCCAAATTGTGCCAGCAGCCTTAGTCATTCCGCTAGGAAAAACAGTGGAAAAAGTCATCTCGACATTAATTAAAAAGAACATGTTACCGCCTCAGCATACTTACATCGTTGGTTTTCCACATCCATCTGGCGCGAACGGACATCGTAGGAAACAGCTTGAACAACAAAAACAAAACTTGCACGACCAAGTGCAAGCATGGGTAAACAAAATCGATTGAAATGTAGATTAAACAGTTAAACATATTCACGAACATCTGACTGAAATAGGCATATAGTATAAAAACGAAGTGACTTAGGAGTTGAACCACATGGATGCATGGCTTAAAAGTTTGAAAACAAAAACACCCCAAGAAGGGTTTGAACTAGCCATACAACTTGCCCAAAAAGGTGTCCAATATACACAACCTTCCGAACAAATCAGGAAAAAGTTACGTCCAAAATATGCAAAAGATCCAAATAGCTTATCATTTGCTTCACAAGTGATTGCGATTAATTTTCAAACAGTAGCAGCGGCAAACAACTATTGGAATGACAAACGATGACTATTTTTCCGATGGGATTGAATGCTTAATCCCATTTAGTTCTTTTTCTTTTGAGCGAGCCAACTCTTAAGTATGCTGCTTACATATCCAAACTCAAAAAGATGCCTATGCCAGCCAATAACAATATGCCATAGCCAAGCTTCGCGATTTGATAATTGCCCTTTATAGTTACCGTTCGTGGAGATTGCGGATTAAAATACACGCTACAGTTTTTTGGAAGTGACTTTTTTGGTATCTCTCCAAAGGTAACGACGCTTTCTAATGATTTCACATAAAATATCTCGTTCCCATATTCCAGTCTAATTCTAAAATTATATCCCGTAATTCCGTAATAACTCCTTGCTCCCTTTTCCGTACCAACAAATTCCCCTTCAACTACTTCACCTGTCAATATGAGTCTATATCTTAAATATAAAATAATGAGTGAAACAACACATAAGAACAAACAAATCAGTATCAATGTTCTCCTCCGCTCATTTGTCTCAACACTTATTTAAAATACGCATTTATAGTAGGGGCTAGATTATTGGAGTCAACATTATTAGGAGAAATAAAAAAACGGAGAAAATGAAGAATCAATTACGTTCTATTATCTTTGCGGTCGCACTTCAGTGCTAGGAAAAGCTCCTTATGTTCGCTCCACCGACTGTAGCGTTGCATTGTCAAGATATCGTATCGTCCTTAATTTTCGGACAACATTTCTTGGAATGCGTCTTCTTCTTCATCCGTATAGCCCGTGAAAACCACTTCTGCAATATCAGAATGATTGAAAACGTACGTATACTCCTGGTCGATGTAACCTTCAGGATAAGGGACACCAATATAGTCAAACATGACGTCGTTTACCTGCTCACCATCCGAATCCGTTCCTTCTATTAAACGTTGTTTGCGACCGTAAATCATTAAACGCTTTGACGCGTCATTTAATAAAATGACCGAGCCATTTGGCAAGTATTTTTCGATTCTAACCCACACCTTTCTATCATACATCGTGCTAGCGAAGTTCATGAATGCTTACCAAGTAAAACCTTTGTTGTTCGTATACTTGCGGGCAAATATAATTTCATCACCCTCGTTGTCAGTCCCAACCGTAATTTCCAAAGCATAGTAATCATAGATTTCCCCTAAATAGTCACCGCTTGGACCTTTTAAGTTAGCATCCTCACTCACGTTAGTTGCTAACGTTTTTGCACACGTTTCCCCTAGTTGTTCTTTTTCAGCTTTCGTCAGCTTATCATCAACGTTTAGTGAGCAATAAATCATCTCACCTTCGACCCCAATTAAAGCATTAAGCACTTCGGAGTGAACGTTCATTTCTTTCATTGCAAATTGAAGGGTATCTTTATTTATTGTAGGTAGCTTATGATCATCAAACATAAATCAGAACCCTAAACTAGCAACTACCATCATCCCAAATAGTACTCCAGGTCATCAGCTTTTTCTCTCGTTATCGATATATATATAAAGATATACCAACGCAAAAATTGCGAGAATGACTGTCATTATCCATGCCTGACTATACAAGTAAAATACGACAATACCTATACATAAGGTTATGCCAAGAAACCATGCTTTTGGTAAGATTTTGTCCGCAAGAATGATCATCATTACGAAAATCCCCACTCCGATAACGGTATAAAAGGTTTGAGTCAAACTGGCATTAAACGCGAACATGATGATTATAAACAGACCGACTCCAATGATTGTACCGGCGTAAATAACGGAAGACTTTTTATTTGTCACAATTCAGAGCCTCCAAAACGTTTGTTGTCGTGTACATGAGTAGAGTATCACTTGCTTCTCTAGTAATTCTTCCATTGACTGTGACTCTCAATTTCATTGCCTTTTGAATCAACAATAAGAAGTTCTGTTTTACCAGTTTCTTTGTCTGTTCTGAAAATCATCGTTTTTACCTCGCCTGCTTCTGGGACATAGACCCCTGGTACTCTATATTCATCTAAGAGCTCTGTACCTGCGCCACCAAGTCCACTTGACGTCACTGCACCTGCAGTAGTGAGCGATGGAATGTTTACGAACAACCCGATTCCACGTGTTACGTATGCAATAGAAGCACCTTTACCGATTACACCGTGATATTGCTGGGCCTTCGTCTGTTTATGTGTTTCCTCAGAATACTCATAGCCAGGTTCAGCTTTATAATGTAAATAACCTTCATTATCAATGCGGTATTCGAGTGTGCTTCCATCATCAAGTGTGATGGTTCCAAGTTCGTGAGGGTTATCATCGATCCCAATTAAATACTCTTCTAAATGAGGATATTTAGCTCGCAATTCTTTCTCTTTTCTGAGTGCCTCACTTCCCCCTCCATGATCTTGTTCATGTTTAAGTAGGTTAAGCTCAAGGTTAATTTTCCATACTTCTTCGATCTCATAGCCACCTTTTTGGCCTTCCCAGCCAATACTTTTTTGCTTGTAGGCGGTTAAAATCATATCAAAGTCTTCTGGACTCATTTCTCCATTTTTGTACTTCTCATATTCCTTGTTCAAAGCCTTTTGTGATTCGGAATCTAACTCCTTTAAAACAGGATTTACTTCTTTTTCAAGATCAGATACAAACTTTTTTTCCTTTATATTTTCGGCCCAGGCCATGTCAAGTTTATCCGTGTCAAAACTACCGCTTGCTGCACTCCATGCCTTTCCACTACTCACTTCAGCCAGCCCTGTTTCGACATCTGCTAAAAGTTGGTCAATTTCCGAAAATATATTAGGCGAACTTCCATCAAAAGCGATGAGTCTCTGAAGTTTGTCTTTAACCCTTGATTGCATGAAGCGTAAACCCGCAATTGCACCAGCTGTCGACAATATTGCAAGGGGCATCATCTTTTGGACAGCTTTCATCGATTGAATAGAAGATTCAATTCTTAAAATTTGATCTTCTAATTCGCTTGATTGCAAGCTATTGCTATCAACTTCTTCAACATAGCGATCAGGAAACTGTTGATGCGCCCGGATTACAGCTTCACTTAATAAAATGATCCCATCTGCTAATGGAATATACGTTTTTGTAAAATAAGTTTTGGCCGACTCATACGTTCTTCCTCTTAGGCGAAACTCCATTACAAATGACGCAATACTTCTTTTAACTTCCTCCATCCCGGAAATGTACGACTTACAAAGTTTCTCTACCGATTCCGTTTGTTGTTGAACTTCCGGTAAAAACATATCAATGCTCATGAATTGCCTCCCACTAAAGCATCAATGCTTTAAAAACATCATGTATCTAAATCATCATCCATTGAAAGTAATCTTATCTCATGCTGTAATTCAGACTCTTTTTCTTCGAAAATTTTTGTTTTTTGACGCAAAGCATGCATCTCATCTTGAAGTGACTGTTTCATGTTTCGTTCGTGATGCTTCAATTCAATGTCTATATCTTGAACATAGTTACTCATTTCTCCATGTTTCCAGCTGTTTTTCAAGTCTTGAAACACCCGATCGTTCAAACGGAAAATTGAATGGATTTCATCCTCTGTTTGTAGAAGCTTTTTCTTTTCACTTCTAATCGAGTAAATGTTCTCCGATACTTTTTTTAGTCTTTCATTTATTTCGCTGAGCTTTGTTTTCATTTCCTGTTCCATCTTTACATCCCGATCCTATCAAGAAAGTTCAGTTGTAACGTATCGTCCATTTTTTCAAATTCAAGTGCAACACTTCGAATACGTTCAATATCTTTTTGCATAGCAGCAACAAAAGAGCGAACAACTTTCTTCTCATCATTGATCGTTTCCTTTGCACGCGCATTACCGCCCACAGTTGTTTTGTCTGCTAAATTAACTTCATAATTACTAAGTGATTGTAATGAATTATCCAAACCTGTTGCTATATTTTGCGCCACTACTTGCTTACTCGAAAGTAGATCCATACAGCATCCCTCTTTTTAATCCCATTTTAATCCATCTTTCTTCCCCCATTCTTGTATAAATTGCATATATAATCAATAGTGATAAAGTTCGCTTCTATTTAGAAAACAAGTCAAAACAGCTCGAACTAGCAACAAAGTATTAGTAGTAATAAACCAGGAAGGTTTTTTTGCTACAAAATACCGCTAAAAAAATGTATAAACCTAAGCAGAACACTCAGTTTTTCTCTTCAAAAATTATGCTTTTACGGGTCCACACTTTTACGATAACTATTTAAAATAAAAAACTCATAATTGCCACAGTTTAATGGCTAACTACGAGTTTGATAACGTAACGTTAGTTCGAGTGCAATTCATTTCGCCGATTACTTTCTGGCTGATCTTCGTCCGGTTTTTCAGGCGGATTGACAGGTGGGTTCTCAGGCGGTTCCTCTTTCGGCTGTTCGGGCTTTGGCTCGCGTGGTTGCTTTGGTTTTGGCTCATTCGGTTTCTCTGATTCGTTCCTGTCATGACGTGTGTCACGTTCTCGTTGTTGTTCTTGCGGTCGCTTTTCTTGGTCGACCTTTCTCTCGTCTGTCTTCTCTTGTTCCTCAGTTTTTTCTTCTACATTGTCCGTATTTCTTGGCCGGTTCTCTCTCGGCCTCGTTTCTAACTCAGTTCCAGTGATAAGTGGTCTTTTAAAATCAGCTGTTTCTTTTCCTTTTGAAATGTGAGTCATAATGTGTTTAAACAGTTGCTTTGCGAGATGAGTATCTTGTGATTTAATATATGTTTTCTGTGTTGTCACACCGTAACCCGTCCAAACTGCTGCCGTATAACTTGTCGTATAGCCGACAAACCAAGCATCAGCCGCTCCTGAACCTCTAATTTCATCTGGCAATTGGTTTGTACCTGTTTTTCCAGCTAAAGGGAGCCCTGATATGTTCGCCATCGTACCTGTTCCCTGTGTCACAACATCCTTCAGCATGTCAGTAATGAGGTATGCTGTTTTTGTCTTCATCGCCCTTACCGCTTTTGGTTGAAGCTGTTGTTCCCGTCCGTCTGAATAGATTATTTTCCTAACAGCATGTGGCTTACTATACATCCCATCATTGCCAAACGCGGCAAAAGCACCCGCAAGCTGAAGTGGAGATATCCCATCTTTGAAACCACCAATTGCATAAGCAGGATAAACTTCATCTAGTTCTATCCCTAGTTTTCCAGCGAATGCTTTAGCTTCTTCGGGACCTACCGCCTGCATTGTTTTTATAGCTGGAATATTGTAAGACCACTGTAGAGCTGTCCTCATCGTCACACTTCCGTGATAGCGGTTGTTCCAATTTCTAAATGCTTTACCATTCAATACAAGCTGCTCATCTTTTATCACTTGATTCGGGGTCCAGTGTAATTTTTCAATCGCAGGTGCATAAGCCATAATTGGTTTGATTGTAGAGCCTGGTTGTCTTTTTAATTGCGTTGCATAGTTAAAGCCTCGCTCAATTTCTTCTTCATCCGTATGACGTCTCCCACCAAGTGCACGTATTTCACCAGTTTTTGTATCTAATAGAGCAACTCCAGCTTTAAATTTATCATCTGGATAGCGAAGATAGTCATTTGTAGATAAAACTTTGTTTGTAAATTCCTGTGCTTCTGGATCCATCGTCGTATAAATTTTTAGCCCTTGTGTGTATATAGCTTGCTCATCGATACCTTTTTCCTTTAGCTCTTCAATCACATGATCGGTAAAGCTACGATACTTCGTTTCTTTCTGTTGTTTTTTAAGCAAGCCATCGACTGAAAGTAATTTTGCCTCTTGCATTTCCTGTTTCGTTATATAGCCACGTTGTTCCATCAAAGTGAGCACCGTATTTTTTCGACTTTCGGCACGTTCAGGCTCGCTAAATGGGTTATAGCCACTTGGTCTTTGTGGGAGTCCTGCAAGAATGGCCGCCTCATTCATCGTTAAATCGTTCACTGACTTACCAAAATAGACCTCCGCAGCTGTTGCCAAACCATAAGCACCTTCCCCAAAATAAACTTTGTTTAAGTACAGCTCCAATATTTCTTCCTTCGAATATTTCCGTTCTAATTTTAGGGAAAGATACGCTTCTTGAACCTTGCGTTTTATCGTTTTTTCAGGGGTTAAAAAGGACAGCTTCACAAGTTGTTGCGTAATCGTGCTTGCGCCCTCCGAGCCGAAGCCTTCTTGTGTGTTTTTTACAATCGCCCCGGCGATTCGTTTAAAATCTAGTCCCCGATGCTCCCAGAAGCGTGCGTCTTCAATCGCGAGAAATGCGTTTTGTACTTCTTTTGGCACCTCTTCTAATGGAACAACTTTACGATATTCTTCACCAGCTATATCAAACAGAACTTCATCGTTCATATCGTAAATCGTAGATGATTGTGGAGCGATAAGCTTCTCGGGACTTAAGGGCGGTGCCTCGATTACATACGCGATTGCAGTTATTGACAATCCGCCAATAAGGAAAACGATACAGATCAAAATTGCCATAATAACTCGTACGGCTCGTTTCTTAAATGTCTGTTCCTTTCTTTTGTTTTGCTGCTTATACTGTTCACGACTCGGATACTTTTCCCCCATGGCATATTTCTCCTCATCATATACTTTAGAAAAAAGTAAATGCGGCTGTCTCCCTGTGTAAAAGTGCATGACGATTGAAGCTTGATTGAGTTGTTGATTCCTAAAGGAATCAAAGGGTAAATAAACTCCACCCCATCGTTCTTCCTTCTTTTGTCTGAAGGTCTAATTTACATGAATCAATCGGTTTATCTATATGATACGATGAATTTGAATGATTTCGGGCAAAAAGTTTTCTAATAATTCTTACATTAGTTTTGCTTTTTTGACAGGAAAACAAAAAAAGTCTAAAAACAACGTATTTTCCTTTGTTTTTAGACTTTTTTATATTTTATTAAGTTTCATTAGTATGGCTTCACATTATCCCCAAATTTCATCTGCTACTTCTTTAATGAAACGAAGCTTGTTCCATTGCTGGTCTTCCGTTAAGATATTCCCTTCCTCTGTTGAAGCAAATCCGCATTGTGGGCTAATACAGAGGCGTTCAATATCAACATACTGTGCCGCTTCTTCAATACGTGCTTTAATTGTCTCTTTATCTTCTAATTCTCCAACCTTTGAAGAAAAGAGTCCAAGAACAACGAGCTTGTTGTCACTTACATGTTGTAAGGGTGAAAAGTCACCAGCACGCTCCGTATCAAATTCTAAATAGTAAGCGGAAACGTTTTCCTTCGCAAACAACGTATTCGCAATTGGGTCATAACCGCCGGAAGAAGCCCAAGTAGAACGATAGTTTCCACGGCAAACGTGGGTCGTTACGACCAAATCCTCTGGCAGATTCTCAACAGTTAAATTATTCACTCGTAAAAATAGCTCTGCTGTTCCTTCCACACTAACTCCAATTTGTTGTGCTGCTTTGGAATCAACTAACATTCCCCACGTACAATCGTCTAATTGAAGGTTTCGGCATCCCGCATCATATAAATCAAGAATGACCGTTTGATAGGCCTTTGCAATATCAGCGACAAGCTCATCGATATTAGGATAAATTTGATTCGTTATTTCTTCATTTTCTGGACGTTGTAATTCAGCCAAAAATTGTGCTGGAGCTGGAATCGTTTGTCTTGCGATTACATCTTCTGTTGCATATTGCTGAACGAAGGAAAAATGTTCGACAAACGGGTGGTTATCGCCACTGATTTTTCCTGTTAAGCGAGCGGTCTCAGCCCGTGTTTCTTCATCATTAAAAACATACCCTTGAGCGATTGCTTCTTTCTTAACGCCATTCAATCCCCACATAAAATCCAAATGCCACCATGAGCGACGAAACTCTCCGTCTGTAATCGCTTGGAGACCAAGCTCTTTCTGCTTTTGAATTAAGTCTACGATGCACTCATCTTCCACTTTTTGCAATTCTTTTTCCGAAAGCTTTCCTTCTGCAAAAGAAGCACGCGCCTTCTTTAACTTTTCAGGACGTAAAAAGCTTCCCACATTATCAAAACGAAATGGTGCAACCGAGCGGTTCCCTGTTTTTACTTCTAATCCCATCGTTCTCTCTCCTTCTTTGTTTCTTTTGCTAACGACAGTGTAACATGGGACGCCCACTATTAAGTAACACCTAATTTCTATCGCTCGCTATAGCCTAAGGCTATATCTAAGATAATTCTTCTTTGATTGTTTCTTTTAAATAGTCAATGTAGATATTTGCTAACGTACTTTTTCTAACATGTTTATGGGTAATGTAGCCAACGGTAATCCGCTCATCCACTTTTAACGGCACAGCAATGATGTTGCTACTATTTAATTTATGACTAATAACACCGGTTGAAATCGTGTAACCATCTAGCCCGATGAGTAAGTTGAATAAGGTCGCCCGATCACTTACACGAATATTTTTCGGTCTAGACAATGTGCTTAGAATCTCCTCTGAAAAGTAAAATGAATTGTAGTCGCCCTGCTCAAAGGAAAGGTATGGATATGGATCCAAATCATCTAATGTGACATACTCCTTTTTAGCTAGTGGATTCATTGCACTTATAAAAATATGCGGTTTTGCTTCAAATAACTCATGGAAGATTAAGTTACCTTCTCTTAAAAACTTATAAATCACTTTCTTATTGAACTCATTAACATATAATATGCCGATTTCGCTTCGTAAGTTTTTCACATCGTCTATGATTTCGTACGTCTTCGTTTCACGTAACGTGAATTCGTATTCTTCTCGGTTGTACCCTTTTAACAAGCGAACAAAAGCACTAACCGCGAATGCATAGTGCTGGGCAGATACCGAGAAATGCTGCTGTGGCGCGGGAGTTTCCGTATAACGATTTTCAAGAAGCTCTGCCTGTTCAACGACCTGCCTCGCATAACCTAAAAATTCTGATCCTTCAGGCGTAATGGCAATTCCTTGATTCGTTCGTGAGAAAATAGTAATCCCTATCTTCGTTTCTAATTCTTTTAGTGCGTTCGACAAGCTTGGCTGACTAATAAATAACTTCTGTGCAGCTTTGCTAATCGAACGATGTTTCGCTACTTCGATCACATATTTAAGCTGTTGTAATGTCATCTTCAATCCCTTTTTTTATCATTTATTTTACTAGTCACTTACTATTTAATATCTTCTTTCTTCCCTGACAGAGTTAATTTGAGTATGTGGACCACATTTCATTCGAATGTTCTTTCTCGCTTCTGCAGGAGTTCTCGCAGTAATTGATTCGCGTTGCTTTTCCCCGTTTACTTCCACTTCAATGAGGAATCGCTTTTCCCCACACCTCATGTTATCCCTCCTATGAAGTTTTTAATATATTTGATAAATGTCCTATGACTTCACCATATCGTATTTCCCGAACATGTTCATCTTATTAACTGACTACAACCTAAAATATATTGTTTGGAAAATATTGATGTCGTTCCTAATGTATGTATTGAATACGTTAGGAGACGGTAAAATATTAGTTTTTGAATTGGAGGTAATAGTTGTGGAGTTTTTAGCCATTGTTGGATTTTTAGCATTCATACTGTTTTTAATTTTAACGATCATATCTGTATTTAAAAAGAACAAGCAAACAAAGAGAAACTTAATATTAATGGGGGTTTCTTTTCTAGTCTTTATGATTGGAATTGTGAATTCAGGCGACTCAGATAAGCGCCAGAATGAAGTCATCAAAACAGATAAGGCAGAAGATAACCGAGAAGAAACCGAAACAAGTAGAGAGGTCGAAGAGATACAAGAAGACGATGACATAGAACAACTATACACTGAAGAGCAAGAAAAACAGTTGCTCATGGCATATGAAGAAATCATCGATGGGTCGGAAGGGATGATTATAAAAATAGAACAAGAGGACAATTACGAAATTATTAATGTGTTATTACAGGATGAATTTGAAAGTCTGGACAAAAACAGAAAACAACAACTCATTGACGACTGGGGCAACAGAATAGAAAATAATACGAGAGCAATATTGTTCGGCACTCCAGCAAAAGACTTTAAATTTGTCTATTTCAAAAATTCAAAAGGAGAACATGTGGCAGATACAAGTCACCTTGATCGAGGGTGGAGGGTAAAATAACAGCGGACCTCATGCTGGAAAAATCGCGCCCACACGATGCTTCAGCATAAGGTTCCGACTGCTAATTGCATTATTTTAAACGATACTTAGGAAGTGATTCCATCACCGATTTAGCTGGACAAAAGTATTATGCATGAGACTCCATGTTTCAGAATCTGTTAATTCAGCAATTGGAACTTCCAAATTTCCACCTAGGATAATCGTTTCGCCCTTTATCGCAATTACCATTGCTTGGATAAGCGGGTCGCTATCATTTTTCTGAAAGACATCACCTATTTTTGGGATTACCAGCTCCTGATCAATCGTGCCCTTTTGATTTGCTTCCTTTACTTCTGCTTCGTATTCTAAGTCAGGTTTTTGGAAATCAATAATCGCTGCCCCTTCTGCTAGTCCGGGCATCATTACCCAATATTCATTATGCTTAATCCCATTTGATTTATTGCTAATTACACCATTTTCTTCGATCTTGGAGACCATTTCTATTGCATGGAGGTGGTGCCGATCAAGTGAATCTGGTCGTGGATTGATGACCAAAATGTAATCCCCAATTTCAGCTTTAGCCTCCTTATGAAGGGTGTAACGCTGATTATTACTAATAAAGCTATCCAAATGCTTTGGTCTATAGAGGTCAATCTCTTTAGCAGTCGTCAATTCTTGCTTTAAATCTTTAAGGCGAACAAGATGAATCGACTGTTTAAAAAAAGGTTGGACAGCATACACTTTATGCAATTGATTTTTATAATATACAAATTGCCCTCTTCTAACGTTTATTAGTCTCATAATAACCCTCCTTATTTTGGAGTCTTTTTCACGTCTTCCTTTACACTCTTATGAATCGAAAACATCATGGCTAATAAAATAAATACGAAAGGAAATGCGGCAATAACAGACGACATCTGCAAGGCATTCAGCCCTCCTGACCAGAGTAGAACTGCAGCTGCAGCACCTTGGATGAGTCCCCAAATAATCTTGACATTCAGAGGAGGATTCAATCTTCCATTCGTTGTTTGCATACCGAGGACAAACGTTGCTGAATCTGCCGATGTGATGAAAAAAGTACTAATTAAAACAATCGATAACACCGTTGCAATCGTAGTAAATGGCAAGTTTTGCAGAGTAGCAAACAGAGCATTTTCGGTAAAATCCCC
>DKGN01000167.1 GCA_002453275.1 Caryophanales bacterium UBA6769 | reverse complement strand
TTGAAGAACAAGCAAATCATGAACAAAGTCAATCGTTTACTGAAGAGTTAATCGATAAAACGTTATCTTTCATACAAGTTATCGATCGAAATAAGGAGGCGAAGTAAGCATGAGAAATCCACTGATTGCATTTTTATTAGGCTTTTTCCCTGGTGGCGGTTTACTCTATTTACGGAAAATGCGCGGATTGTTTTATATGGCTGTTATTTTTGGTATTTTCGTTGGGACGTTTTTCATCGACTTTATATTGGGCTATACTGACTCTTTTTTATTTCTCGGGTTAGCTGGGGTTTTTCTCATGTATGTTGCCAGTCTTGTCGATACGGTCATCACGGCATCGAAACAGATTCCCGCTGACGGAGAGACAACGGGCCCTGCTTCAGCGAACAATCTGGAATCGGAGCGGTTCTTTACGATTGTGCTGTCCCTCGTTCCAGGGCTCGGGCACTTTCAGCTCGGCTTAATGAATCGAGGCTTAACATTTCTCGTGTCATTTTTCGGTTTAGGCGCGATGATCTTATTTGTTTCTGTACTTTCAGGTCGCAACGTCTTTCTCGTTTTCTTTGCGATGTTACCTGTCATTTGGGTCTACGGATTCTTTGATGCGATGCAACAATTAAATAAAAAGCAAAAAGGAGAAGCCCTCGTCGATCGCTCTATTTTGGAAGACTTTGAGGCACGTAGAGAAGACGGTAAAAAAAGCAAAGCAATTGCGACACTTCTTTCCGTTTTTCCAGGTGCCGGTCATTTATATCTTGGATTGCAACGAAGAGGCATTCAACTTATGGCAGCATTTTTATTTTCAATTTATATTTTAGACATCTTGCACCTTGGTGTGTTCCTCTTTCTCGTTCCGATTATCTGGTTTTATAGCTTTTTCGATGGCTTGCAAAAAGCTTCACGAATTGAGACGGAGCCAATGGAAGATACACCGGTCATTTCATATTTAGTGAATAATCAAAAGTGGGTTGGAATCGGGCTTATTGCGCTCGGTGTGTACTATTTATTTACAAGCATCTTCCTTCCTGTTTTCGGACCGGTAATGAAAGACTTTCTTGCGATTGATCTTGCCTATTGGTTTGAGCGTTATTTCCAAGTAGTTGTTGTCTGTACGTTGCTTATTGGCGGAGGAATTAAGCTCATGCTCGGTAGTAAAAAGAAAGCGGAAAATAAGGAGGTATCTGAATGAGAACGTGGCGAGTAGGAACGATTTCTATGGGATTAACGCTCGTTTTTCTCGGGGTCTTTCTCGTGTTATCCCAGCTGTTTAATTGGAAACCAGCTTATGCAATGACAGGCTGGTGGCCGCTCATTTTAATCGTGCTTGGTGTGGAAGTTTTACTTTATTTATTTTTGGCAAAACAAGAAAATCCAGCAGTTAAATATGATGTATTCAGTATCTTGTTCGTTGGGTTTATTGGTTTTGTCGGAATTGGATTTGCGACTATTCAAGCGACAGGTATTTTGGATAAAGTGCATGATTGGACGAATCATGAAATAAAAACGATGGATTTGCCAACGTATAGTGAGGAGATTAGCAAGACAATTAAGCGTGTCGTCGTACATACAGGCTCAGAACCATTAACGATAGAGACAGGAACGACGGGTGAATTCTCCGTGTTTGGAACGTACGAGGCAGCCGTTATCGATGGAAAAGCTCCGATTGAAGCGACAGAAGATTATCTATTTACAGAGACACAGGGCGATACACTGTACGTAACAGTAAAAAGCTTGCCAGAGACACTGAACCCATTCGGACACTACCGTGAACGAAACACAACGATGATCATCCCAGATCATGTAGAAGTTGACATTGATGCAGATTATCAAAGGTTATCCATCCATTCAAGAACACTCAAAAACAATTGGACTATTGAAAATGCGTCCGAAGTGAACGTCCAGCTTGCGAAAGATGTAGACGTGAAGCTTGAAGCTGAAAGGATCGATCATTTTAACGAGAATGACGGGTGGAAAGTACACGAAAGCATTGATGAGGATGAGCACGAATATTCGGGCACGAGACAGCTTGGAAAAGGAACGCACAGCATGAGGGTTGTGAATGCATCGAATCTTTCCGTTCATACGAAAGAATGATAAGAGCCGTAGCATCGAGCGATATAAAATGTTCGATGGTATGGCTTTATGTAGTTTTATCAGAAAATTTCAAATGTTATTGACGCTTACATTTTGTCCATCTATAATGATAGCGAACTTATTGTACGTTTATTTTCTGGTATGATGTAAAAAGTATGAATCGGAAAGACGGGTGGAAGAGTTGAAAAAAGCACGATTAATTTACAATCCGATGGCGGGAAAAGGCAAGCTAAAAGCACAGCTTCCACAACTGGTAGAACGCTTGAATGAAGCAGGATATCAAGCGACAGCTTATGCAACGACAGGTCCAGGAGATGCGACAACAGAAGCGGGCCGTGTCATTGATGAAGGAATCGATCTTATCATCGCAGCGGGCGGAGACGGTACGATAAGCGAAGTAATTAATGGCATGGCACCTAAGCCGAAGCGACCTAGCTTTGCGATTATTCCTGCAGGGACGACGAATGACTTTGCACGTGCGTTAGGCATTCCTCGTAATTATAGAAAAGCGATCGACACGATTGTTGAAGGGAAGCAGATCCCGATTGATATCGGTCAAGTAAATGATCAATATTTTATTTACCTCGGGGGCGGCGGGCGAATTACGGATTTATCTTATGAGACACCGAGTAAACTGAAAAAAGTGATCGGACGTCCTGCTTATTTTTTACAAGGAATTAAAATGCTTCCGCAAATTCGACGTGAGCAACTCGTGCGAATTGAATACGACGGTGAAGTGTTTGAAGGCGATATTTTATGCTTTTTCATTGCGAATACGAATTCAATCGCTGGAATCGAAAAATTAACCCCCGATGCGATTATTAATGATGGGAAATTCGATCTGTTAATCGTGCGAAAAATGAACGTCACAAATTTTATTCGTCTATTTTTACTCGCTTTCAGAGGACTGCATTTAAAAAGTCGCTATATGCTTTATACAAAAGCAAGCCGGATAAAAGTTGAAACGAAATCGGATATGGTTTTAAATTTAGATGGAGAACACGGTGGGGAATTTCCCCGTGAATTTGTTAATATCCCTCAGCACATCGACATGATCGTGCCAGAGCAATATTATGAGGAAAATCAACAAATGCTAAGCAAAGAACAAGCTTTATAAACAACGAGACCAAACAAATAAAGGACGGCATACATCTTGGCAAAACAACAAGTTCCAGTAAAGAAAAATGACATGATTGAAGTTGAATTTCAAGACATAACCCATGATGGAGCAGGAGTAGCGAAAGTAAATGGCTACACACTCTTTGTTCCATCAGGACTTCCTGGTGAAAAAGCAAAAGTAAAAGTGCTAAAAACGAAGAAAAACTATGGCTTCGGCAAAGTCATTGAACGACTATCGGATAGTGAATTCCGGACCACACCCCAATGTCCAATTTATGGTCAATGTGGGGGCTGTCAGCTACAACATGTAAGTTATGAAGGTCAATTGAACTTCAAACAAAAACAAGTTGAGGACGTGCTTGCTCGCATCGGCCACCTCAAGCATGTTCCCGTTCATCCTATAATCGGAATGGAAGACCCGTGGAATTATCGCAACAAAGCACAAGTTCCAGTCGGTGAGAATGAGACAGGTCTTATCGCAGGCTTTTACCAAAGAGGGAGCCATCGCATCATCGACATGAAGGCATGCCATATCCAAGAAGATACCAACGACACAGTAGTTCGTGTCGTGAAAGAAGTTGCCACCGATCTAGGTATTCATGCCTATGATGAAAAGAAACATCGCGGCGTCCTTCGACATATCATCGCAAAATATGGCAGACAAACAGAGGAAGTGATGGTCGTCCTCATTACAAATACAAAAGACCTTCCACACAAAAAGCAACTAATAGAACAACTCATCGAACGGATTCCGAACGTAAAATCAATCGTCCATAACGTCAATTCACAACGGACAAATGTTATTTTCGGGAAAGAAACGAACGTCATCTGGGGAGAGCCATACATTTATGACTATATTGGCGATGTGAAATTTGCCATCTCAGCCCAGTCTTTCTATCAAGTGAACCCTGTGCAAACGAAGGTGCTGTACGATAAAGCATTGGAATACGCACAATTGACTGGAGAAGAAACAGTCATCGATGCGTACTGTGGCATTGGCACAATCTCACTTTTCTTAGCGAAAAAAGCAAAGAAAGTATACGGCGTCGAAATCGTCGGTCAAGCAATCGCTGATGCAAAACGGAACGCAAGACTGAATAACATCGAAAACGCTGAATTCTTTGTAGGCGAAGCAGAAAAGGTCATCCCATGGTGGTACAAACAGGGCATCCAAGCCGACGTCATCGTCGTCGACCCACCAAGAAAAGGTTGCGACGAAGCCTTACTCAACACAATCATCGAAATGAAACCAAATCGCATCGTCTACGTCTCATGTAATCCAGCGACACTAGCACGCGATCTGCGAATATTGGAAGACGGTGGTTTTGAGACGAAGGAAGTCCAGCCGGTGGATATGTTTTCGCAGACGACACATGTGGAGTTGGTAGCGTTGATGTCAAGAATAGATGAATAAGTATAGTTAAAACATTGATATAATAAGGTTTTCCAGTGACTCTGGAGAGTGTCCAACCTGGGAAATCTTATTTTTTTGGAGAAGAATAAGGTGTAAATTGTACGGAAAAAGTAGGGTTGAGTTGATAGAATGGATTTTGTGTAGGAGAGTTGACAGAATTGATGGAAGCAATGGCGTCAATAATTTTACGCCCTAGATGATTCTATCTTTGAGAAAAATGATGGCTATTATGTTGTTATGTTTGTTGGACTATATAGTGAGGATAAAATGGTATTTTCTATTTCTTATAATGAGGAGGATGAAGTAGGTGAGTTTTACATTAGATAAATAGTTAACCTCTTTTTATGTTGTAGATCATAAAAGGTTATAGTGATACTACCTTCGTAATTGTTTAGTAAGATTAAGACCTGTAATCGAAGCACAATAATCACTGCTCATTTTACCACCATGATCATCTTTACGACAGTTTATTTTCTTCAAGTGTACGTTTATGCGACGTGAAAGTCCTAAAAAATTTTTCCTAAAAAATATTTTAAAATACACCTTCTAACATTAATAGTAAAAAATCAATTTAATGTATAATTATGTCATTTCACAAAATGAAAGGTAGCGAAATCATGAATAGAATAATAATTATTGCTTTATTGGCTTTAGGATTAATTGCTTGTCAGGCAAATTCAGCAGAGGGTCCAGTAAAAAAAGAAACGAATGAAACAAATGAAAAAAAGAAAGCAAAAGAAAATAATTCCGAAAAAAATGTTTCTGAAAAAGTGGATTTAGAACTATACAATGCCGTGATCGATAACTATATTACCTTTACGGAAATGTCTCTAGAAGAGGCCGAAAATACTTCTCCAGAAGGAGTGAAAAGTGGAGCCTATGAATATTTTTATAGCGGAAACACTTTTGAAGGAATCTCTGTAACTTATTATGACATTAATGATGATGGAGTCGAAGAATTATTGATTGCTCTTCGCTCAGGTATAGGTAGCTATGCGCTTATCGATCTATTCACAATCGTGGATGGGGAAGAAGTCATTTCTCTCTTTACAGATGAAATGTCAGCGAGTGTCACGTATAAACGCAGTGGCATTTTACTTTTAGAAAATGGGAATCTTATTTTTACAACGGCCAGTGGGGCGGGAGAAAAATACGGAACAATCTATGAATTAAATGAAGAAGAAATGGAATATGTAGAAATATACGATGTTTCATTGACTGAAGGAGACTTTGAAATCATTGAAAAAGAATTAGAAAATACGCTGGATATAAAGGCGCTTGATTGGAATGCCATAGAGAAAGAATGAACTGTATATGAAGATTTTATGGATGGAGATTTTTCATCACTCCATTTGATGTGCCAGAAGAAAAAGTTATTAGATATTTACGATAAGGTAAGATTGTGGCTCTCTTCATTTGATAAAACAATTATAATTTAAAATCAAATGTGTATATTCCATATCATGGAGTATTATCTAACTTTTGGTTGTAATAGTTAAAAGAACATAGTACAATTTATCTACTTGTTTTTTTACAATATAAAAGAAAGGGGAATAATATGACTTACTTTATCGACTTTGCTAAAAACCTTACACAAAAAAAGAATATAGGTGTATTGATATATCTAATACTAAATACTTTATTGGTAGTATGGATATTTAGCAGTATGTATGAAGGGGTAAAGGGTATATTTATTGGCATTCTTACATATGGTATTTCTTTAATTATTGCTCTATCACCTATAGGAGAATGGGTTCTACGGTTTCAAAATGGATGTAAAAAGATTACAAGAAAAGAGTATCTAAATAGATTAGAACCACTTTTTCAAGAGGCATTATCAAGAGCAAAGAAAATAAATCCATCTATACCCGATGATGTACAGCTTTTTATGAGTAATGACAAATCAGCTAATGCTTTTGCTACTGGTAGAAAAACAATTTGTTTAACAAAAGGTTTTTTAAATTATTCTGATGAACAAATCAAAGCTACACTTGCACATGAATTAGGGCATCTTTCACACAAGGATACGGATTTAATCCTTATCGTCACAGTTGGTAACTTTATTGTAACTGCAATATTTATTATTTATAGAATACTAGTTTATATTTTAGGAATAATTGTTTCTTTTGCAAATAGTAATTTAAAGGGTCTCATAGTGAGTATCTTAATAGATATCGTTCTAGTTGCACTGATGTGGGTTTGGACAAAAATAGGGACCATGTTAGTTATGCATTCAAGTAGGCAAAATGAATTTGAAGCAGATGAATTTGCATTTAATTGTGGGTATGGTGATAGCCTTGCAGAAGTACTGGATTCTCTCGAAGAAGGTAGTGAAAAAGGCTTATGGGCAAACTTAGCATCCTCTC
>DKGN01000195.1 GCA_002453275.1 Caryophanales bacterium UBA6769 | reverse complement strand
TGATTAACAGCGACGGCCATTTGCACGTTCGTCGGCTCCTCGTACGTTTTGCTGGGCGAGATTCATATTCTGATTCTAAAAACGCAAGAGTATCATTTTGGAAACGATGCGGAGTTGATAATAAAATTGGTCGCTCGATCGTAAGCGCATTTTCAAGAGCAATTTGATAAATTGTTCGAAAGTTTCTTGCATTTTCATGAAAAAGATCTAGCTCATTCGGTTCGTGTTCATACGGTTGTTCCATTGTAAACGTAAAGGTTACACGAGCAGCATGTCTCATGAGCGCTTCAAGCACGATATACTCATTAGGAGTAAAACTATGAAAGCCATCTACCCAAATTTCTGCATTCGCAATGTATGTTGAAAAGGGAATTTTTTGTGCCAGTAACGATAAGTAATCTTCTTTATCGACGTACTGTCCCTCAAGCTCTTGTTGGAATTGCGTATAAATCATTGTTAAATCATGAAGCTTATCTTGCAGCGCACGATTCGTTCCAGCTTCATGAGAAAATGCTTCGGGTTCAATGCAATAACGTTTGAATTCAGCCATCATTTCAGCGGTTTTATCAATAAATCCTTCTTTATCCGCCGCATTTTGGAAAGCGAATAATGACGCACGATTCTTTTCAATAATTTTTCGGAGCATCATATTCGTGCCAACCGAAGTCAGATGGGTCCGAGCGAGTCCGCCAGTCTCTTGAAGCACTTTCCAGGCAAGTCTTGAAAAGCTAAAGACTTGAGCTCGAATTATTCCAGATAAATCATTTGAAAATGCCAGAGCTTTCTCAGATTGAAACGTCATCTGATCTGGGACTAAGTAAATAAGTGGATCTCCTTGTGGATTTTGACGAAGACGATTGCCCATCTCCTCTAAACATGTATATGTTTTTCCATATCCTGATCTTCCGATAATCAAGCGTATTGACATAACTAACCTCCGCTTTTCGATTCGTTAATCAATTTATTTTATGAAGTCTTTCAAGTAGTTGCAGCCATTCTTCTCGACGCCGATACATAGATTGTGCTCGTTCAAGTGAGATTTCTTGAAATTGAACGTTCGCGCCTGGCAGAGCTTGTGCAAGATGCGGTAAGTCAACCGCAATGACGGAACCGATAATCGGATAGCCCCCCGTCGTCTGACGATCAGCCATCAAAATGATTGGCTTCCCAGAAGACGGAACTTGCAAACTGCCAAATGAGGTTGCTTCTGAATGAATACTCGATTCTCTTTTTAATGGGATTCGATCGCCTTCAAGACGGTATCCCATCCGGTCAGATTTTGAAGTAATTGTGAATGTCTCGGTGAGGAGCTTATTAACGGATTCTGTTGAAAAGTAATCTTCATGTGGGCCAAGCACGATGCGAAGTGTCATGTCTTGAGTAAACTGTGGAATTTGCTCAGGCTTGAGCGTTCTCCTGCTCATACCCTTTGGCAAAGGATGACCGTATAGTCGATCTCCCGATGTCAGTGGTCGCCCAGCATAACCACCCATGCTCGCTTTTGTCTCTGTCGACTGGCTTCCTAATACAATCGGTACAGCCAACTCACCCGCCACACCGACATAAGCCCTTGCACCTGACGAGAGCTTTTCAAACGATAAGACATCTTCTTTCTTTACCGGAATGCTTGTCCACATCGGTACAGGAGTACCATTAAGCCTTGGGGTCATGTCTGCCCCACAGATTGAAATGATCGCTTCAGTTTCTACTTCCAACACGGGCCCGATTAAAGTAATCTCCAAAACAGCTGCATCGAGTCGATTGCCTACGAGGAGATTAGCCATCCGATGTGAATAAGAATCCATAGCGCCCGAAACAGGAATACCTAACGATTGATAGCCTTGCCTTCCGGCGTCTTGAATCGTTGTAAATAATCCTGGCTTTTTCACTTTAAAGATTGAGATTGTCATCGGCTCGCACCAATTTTCTGAATCGAAATGTTTTCATGCAATAATCCTTTTCGTAACTTAGATGCAAACGATGGAGCATGCTCGCTATCACCATGAATACAGATCGTATCCGCACGTAATGGGATCTCTTCCCCATTCACTGCTTGAACCTTCCTATGCTTCACGATTCGAAGAATTTGTGCAACCGCTTCATTCGGATCTTTGATAATCGCTTGCGGATTTTCTCTTCGTGTCAACGTTCCATCAGGTTGATATGTTCGATCAGCAAACACTTCATGTGCGACTTGTAAGCCTATCTCAGTTCCTGCCTGACACAATTCACTTCCCGCTAAACCGTAGAGAACAAGCTTTTCATCGACAGCCTTCACAGCTTTCGCAATTGCAAACGAAACGTCACGATTTTTAGCGGCTAAATTGTAGAGAGCCCCATGGGGTTTTACATGGTGTAGCCGAACACCATGAACCTCCGCAATCGTTTTTAGTGCTCCTAATTGATAGATTGTAAGATTATAAATTTCATCTAAAGAAAGTGCCATTTCTCTCCGGCCAAATCCGATGAGATCTTGAAAGCCTGGATGGGCTCCAATCGCTAGGTTGTTCTCATTTGCTAACTTTACTGTTTTTGTAATGACGTTGTGGTCTCCCGCATGGTAGCCACACGCAATGTTCGCCGACGTAACATGCTTAAATAATTCAGCATCACTTCCTAAAGAATAGCGACCAAAACTTTCACCTGC
>DKGN01000168.1 GCA_002453275.1 Caryophanales bacterium UBA6769 | reverse complement strand
AGCTAGACAGGTGATTAATGGCAACCGTTATCACCCCGCTACGAATAGCCTTTGGTTTTTCGATCCTGGTGGCGCATGCCCTGCACAATGGTATGACCAATGGAATTCAGGACGCTTCAAAACTCACTGCTTTTATAGCCCAACAGAGCAGACTTGCCCAAGTGTTTTCTAAATAAGTTGTCATGAGAATAACTTTATAAAATATTATTGAAGAGATTTATGAAAGGATGGCTTCAAAATGAATGAGTCAAATCGTCAATATGCTAATTACGGCCAATATTCAGCCCAATGGTATCCTTATGAACAGCAAGGTAGCCCAGCTGTCATGCCGAACACCACTATGGGAATGACCCCTGCCATGATGCCGAATGCACCGAGTACCGGAATGTTCCCTTCTGGAATACCGGGTCAAGGGGGACAATTACCAACAGAACAATCGTACATCGAAAACATTTTGCGTCTAAACCGTGGGAAAGTGGCGACAGTCTACACGACGTTTGAAAACAATGAAAAGTGGAACGCTAAAGTGTTTAAAGGAGAAATATTGGCTGCGGGGCGTGACCACGTTATTTTAAGAGATACACAAACAGACCGTCGCTATTTAATATTAATGGTATACGTCGATTACGTAACCTTTGATGAACCGATAGAATATGAGTACCCGCATGGACTAGACACGTATCCGTCTCGATAAGCAAAAAAGAAATCGGAACTACGCCGATTTCTTCTTTTGTTTATTATAATACTTTAAATGCTGCAACCGCCACGAGTGCCCATGCTGTGATAAAGGCTACTCCACCGAACGGCGTAATTGCACCAAGGATGCCAATATTCGTCATGCTCAATGCATATAAGCTTCCAGAAAATAAAACAATGCCGATAAACATGATCCACCCTGCCCAATGGATTAGACTCACATTTGCAAATCGATCAGCTAAAAATGCGATGAATATTAAACCGAGCGCATGCATCATGTGATATTGGACAGCTGTTTGATAAATGTCAAGCAATCTTTCAGACAGCTTCCCTTCTAATCCATGAGCCCCAAATGCCCCAAGCCCAACAGCTAACAATGCATTGATACTTCCCAAAATTAAAAAGGCCTTCATTTTACCACTCCTTCGTCTATGTCAATATTCCTCTCTTCAAAATAACACAAAAGACTTTTAAAAATTGTATTGATTTGGAAAATGATTCATGTATACTAGAAACCATCGTTAAATAGGAGGGATCTGACGATGACGATGCTACATGATATTTTAGAATTTAACAAAGCTTTTGTTGAAAACAACCAATATGAAAGATATAAAACGACTAAATTTCCAGATAAAAAGCTTATTGTCTTATCGTGCATGGATACAAGACTTGTGGAACTCTTGCCAAATGCGATGAACGTAAAAAACGGTGATGTTAAAATTATTAAAAACGGCGGCGCAATCGTATCGCATCCGTTTGGGAGTATTATGCGTAGTATTCTTGTCGCTGTCTACGAATTAAATTCTGAGGAAATCTGTGTCGTTGGCCACTATGATTGTGGCATGCAAAGCCTTGATTCAAATTCATTGTTGCAAAAGGCAGTGGAACGAGGCGCCTCCGAGGAGACTTTAATGACGTTAGAGCATGCAGGTATCGATTTACAATCTTGGCTCAAGGGCTTTAACACTGTTGAAGAAGGTGTGAAAACGAGTGTCGATATGATCAAGCATCATCCACTCCTGCCGAAAAACGTTTCTGTCCATGGGCTGATTATCGACCCCGAAACAGGCAAGCTTGATGTACTCGTTGACGGTTATGAGCATACATAGTTAAAACTCAAAAATAGAATGCTCATCATCGTCATCTTTTATCTGAACTGTTTGAGGCGTTGAGATGACTTGCTGTGGTGGATTTTGCGCCTCTCTTTTTTCTGGATGATGTGCCGCCAATAATAAATCACAATACGCTCTAACTGCGTACAATTCCTCTATAACTGAACGGCTTTGACCTCTTTTTATTTTTTGTAGCCTTTTAATCGCTTCATCAATGACTTGTTCGGTTGAAATATCCTTCATTACCTTAGCCTCCTCGTCTACGATACTTTCATCTTCACATGTTCTTTATTGCAATTCAACTAAATTCCTGCATAATAAAAAGAGAGAAATGAGAATATTAGCTGAGGTGAAGAACGTCATGACAAATTTTAAAACAGCAGATTTATGTGATGATCATGCAAGTACACTGCAAGTGTGTGACTTAGACTTCCGCTCGTACGGAAAAAGAAAACGTTTTTCAGGCAAAATTGAAACAGTGAATATTTATGAGGATAACGTGCTGTTTCTAGAAGCACTTGAGTCAGTACCCGAAGGCTCTGTTATCGTCGTTAACGGCGGCGGTTCAAGAAAATGTGCATTAATGGGCGATCGCTTAGCTGGAATTGCAGCTTCACGTGGTCTTGCAGGTGTCATTATTAATGGGTGTGTCCGTGATTCCGCTGATCTTGCAACGATTGATGTTGGCATTTTTGCGCTTGGAACAAACCCATTGAAAAGTCATAAGCGAGGCGAAGGCGAACGGAATGGAACCTTTGCTTTTGGAGGGGTTATTTGGAACCCTGGTGACTATGTGTATGCTGATGAAGACGGGGTCATCGTCTCTAAACAACCACTTTTCTAAAGAATACTGAACCACTTTACATTCTCCTTTTTGGACAATAAACGTTAATTAAAATTTGTTTGACGGATAATACTTTTTATTTTATAGTAAACGTAAGCAAGATTTTATTTAACCCAAAGGGGAGTAGCTTTAACAGCAAAGTCGTCAATCCAGGAGCAATCCTCGGCTTTGTTGGCAACGAAAATATCGTTGTTAGCAAGACCTTTGCCACGTTTGGTAAAGGTTGGTTTGTATATTAAATGACCTTTACTGGACGAGTAGTAAAGGTCATTTTTTATATTCCGAGGGAGGTTTCTGGGATGGAAACTAGTTTACTATTAGAATATTTGTGGGTGCTCATCATTTTAATCGGTCTAGAAGGCATTTTGGCTGCTGATAATGCACTCGTCATGGCCGTCATGGTCAAACATTTACCGACAAAACAACGAAAAAAAGCTTTGTTTTATGGGTTAGCTGGAGCATTTGTGCTTCGGTTTGCTGCACTTTTTGTTATTTCTTTTCTCGTAAACATTTGGCAAGTTCAAGCAATTGGTGCTGCCTATTTGTTATTTTTAAGTATCAATCATATAGCGAAAACATATATCGACCATATTAATACAGCAAAACAAAAAGAAATTAAACCGAAAAAGCAATCAGGTTTTTGGATGACGGTCGTAAAAGTTGAAATTGCTGATATTGCATTTGCCGTTGATTCGATTTTAGCAGCTTTTGCATTGGCTATAACACTGCCAACGACAAGCCTTCCATCGATAGGAGGCATGGATGGAGCTCAGTTTGGCATCATCTTCCTTGGTGGAATGATTGGATTAATCATTATGCGATTTGCCGCAACTTTGTTTGTGAAATTACTTCACAACCGTCCTGCTTTAGAGACAGCGGCCTTCCTTATTGTTGGCTGGGTTGGCGTGAAGCTCGTTGTCCTTACGTTAGCGCACCCTGAATTAGCTGTCTTACCCGAAGCATTTCCGCTCAGTACAGGCTGGAAGTTAACTTTTTGGATTGTGCTAGTCACTCTGGCAATTGGTGGCTTTCTGGCCAAACCGAGGAAATCAAAGCTTGTGTGATAATGTTCCCTAAAGTTGAAACCTTTTTTCCTACCGCTCCGTCTTATCATCAAATGATCTTTATGGGAGATGAAAAGAATGAGCGGCTTTTTGTGTCATATTCAAAACAATGAATTCAACTTCATGCGTGGATTGCCCGAAGCTACATTAGTCTTCGATCGTTATCAGATTATATTTGTTGGAGAGATTTATAATAAAGCGGAAAGTTTAAAGGGAAGAACAAGTAGCCTTAATCATACCGGCCCTCGTTCAAATGAAGAAGTTATTGCAACGTTATACCATCACTTTAAAGAAAAAGCACTTTTGCATTTACGAGGCATGTTCGCCTTTGCTCTTTACGATAAATCTGAAAACACGCTATTTGCAGGTCGTGATCCATTCGGCATCATGCCACTTTTTTATAAAGAAAAGGAGCATACTCTTTTGCTTGCTACGAATAAAAGTTTCCTCATCGGACAAGAAGACAGGCACTCACTGTCACAAACAGCGATCCAACATTACTTTTCTTTTCAATATGTGCCAGAAGCATTTTCCCTACATCCTACGATAAAAACAGTCGCACCTGGTCATTATCTCAAGAAAACTTCATCCGAATTAATGTATAAGCAATATGTCAATTTATCGTTCCAACCTGTTCAAAAATCTGTTCAATCTTTTACACAGGCGACACGACAAGTGTTAGAACACTCTGTTAGAAAACATGTGAGAAATGAACAGTCAATTGGAGCATTTTTATCTGGTGGAATTGATTCGACGAGCATAGTCGCACTGGCAAAGCGATACAATCCAAAAATTAAAACGTTTACCGTCGGTTTTGAACGGGAGGGCTACAGTGAGATTGAATATGCGGAGGAAACCGCTCACGCTCTTGGTGTAACAAACATTCATAAAGTAATTACTCCTAAATTATTTAGCGAGCGAGTCTCGCATTTCATCCAGCATTGTCCTGATTTAATTGCCGATCCAGCTGCCATTCCATTATCTTTTGCTGCTGAGGAAGCGCAGAAGCACGTTGACATCGTTCTGACCGGAGAAGGAGCGGATGAATTGTTCGGAGGATACAGCCTCTACCGTGAACCTTATGCACTCCGCTTATTTCGCTATCTACCAGCAAGTATAAATAAAATATTGAATCGATTGTCGCAAAGTCTTCCTACTGGGATGAAAGGGAAGGATTTTTTATGGCGTGGTACAACTCCTCTTCATGAACGCTATATCGGAAACGCAAAAATCTTTACGGAAGAAGAAAAACGACAATTCATGAAACAGTACACAGAAGAGGTCTCGTTTACTGATGTGACAAAGTCCCTTTTTGAGCGAGCAAGCAAATATGATGACAGTCTGAAAATGCAGTACATTGATCTCCACACGTGGCTAAGTGGAGACATTCTAGCAACCGCCAATCATGTTGCGTCAATTTATTCGTTACAATTACGGTTTCCATTTTTGGATTATGATGTCTTCCGCCTTGCAAGACAATTACCAACAGAAGTAAAGCTCACGAAAGGTACGACGAAATATGTATTTCGAAAAGCGATGGAAGGGATCGTTCCTTCCCCCGTTTTGTTTAGAAAAAAGCTCGGCTTCCCCGTTCCATTGAAGCACTGGCTTCGCGATGAATTGTACGATTGGGCAAAGACAACGATTGTAGACAGTCGAGTGGATGACATTATCGATAGACAAGCGGTACTGCACTTGCTAGACACTCACGCCATCGGAAAGCATGATTACAGCCGAAAAGTATGGACCATTCTCATTTTCCTCATTTGGCATAAATGGCAAATTGAAAAGTCAAATGAACAAGCATTCCAACTCGTCTAATAGCTGACTATTTAAAGGCAAAAAGGTAGGCTCAATTGAGCCTACCTTTTCTAGTTATCTATTATTAATTAACCGAAAAATGCTTCGTAAATTGATTTTACTGCCTTGTTGACGTCTACTTCCTTCACGCCAAACATCATACTTACTTCTGAAGAACCTTGATTAATCATCGCAATGTTCACATTCGCATTTTGAATGGCTGCGACTGCTTTTGCCGCTACACCAATCGTTTTATTCATCGCTTCTCCAACGATCATGATGAGCGCAATGTTACGTTCAATGCTCACTTTATCAGTCTGAAGCTCTGTCTGAATTCGATCAAGAAGTTGTTCTTCTTTTGCTTCTGAAAGTTGATTACCTCTTAAAATGACATTTATGCTATCAATTCCAGACGGTGTATGCTCATAAGAAAGACCTTCTTCTTCTAATATTTGAAGGAGCTTCCGTCCGAAGCCAATCTCACGGTTCATTAAATACTTTTCTACGTAAATATTTAAAAATCCGTTGTCGCTTGCAATTCCTACGACTGGTTTTCCGTTCGGCTTCCGCTCAGCAACGATCATCGTTCCTCGTGCCTCTGGATTGTTCGTGTTTTTGACACAAACAGGAATGGAAGCACGAAAAGCTGGAGCAAGGGCTTCTTCATGAAAGACACCGAAGCCAGCATAAGATAATTCACGCATTTCTTTATATGTTAGCTCCGTAATCTCATTCGGATTTTCGACAATGGTCGGATTAACGGAATAAACAGAATCAACATCTGTAAAATTTTCATATAAATCTGCCTTAATTGCTGCTGCTAAAATAGCACCTGTAATATCCGACCCGCCACGCGGAAAGGTGACGAGGTTCCCTTCTGGTGAATAACCAAAAAATCCAGGAAACACGATAACTTCTTCTTTATCACGTAATTTGTACAAATTATCGTATGACTCTTGAAGGACTTGAGCATTCCCGATTTCATTGCTTACGAGCAAGCCAGCATCCTGCGGATTAATGTATGAGGCTGCAACACCTTGGCTTTGGAAAAAGTGTGCAATGAGCTTCGCATTGTTATCTTCTCCACCAGCTTTTATACAATCAATGAATCGTTCTGCATCCTCACTTAATGCAAGTCGTCCTATGAAGTCGGCTTCAATTTCATTGACGATGTCTTCACCTAATTCAAGTTGGTTAGCAATCTCTCGATAGCGGTCCACGACTGCTTCGAGCTCTTGATTTGCTTCCCCATTTTTCAAATAGCTAGTCGCGAGTGCGATGAGTAAATCCGTCGTCTTCACATCATCGGAAAATCGTTTACCTGGGGCAGAGACGACAACTATTTTTCGTGATTTATCAGATTGAATGATATTAAATACTTTACGGATTTGCTCTCCATTCGCAACGGAAGAACCTCCGAACTTTGAAACTTTCACTTTATTTCCTCCTGACTTGAACCGTTAAAAGTTTACTTGTTTCAATACCAATAACCTATTTTAACATAAAAGCGATGTACTGTAAGTGTGTTTTTAACTCCATAATGAGGGAAGCTGACATGACACCAGCAAAAGCTAGTGAAATTCCAAACAAATACGTCAGCACAAAATAATTCGTGAAAAAAACCCAGTTCTTCTCATTTTTCAATTTGACTAGCTCTAGCTTTAACGTTGAGAATGTCGTAAAGGCACCTAAAAACCCAACACCGAAGAGTAAATTAACCGAAGTCGATATTTGAAAACCAATACAGGCACCAAACACATATGAACCTAGTAAATTTACAAATAATGTTGCATGTGGAAACCTACCGGTAAAATTTTTCGTTAATGAACGAGTAACTGAATAGCGAACAGTCGCCCCAAAAAAACCACCGATGGCTACAAGAAGTAGATTGATCGTCATCCCGATGAACCCCTTTCTTCATGCGGACGCCTTCCGAGTGAAAAGCCAACCATCGCAAGTAGTAAGCCACCGACTGCACTCACGATAACGTATGCAAAAGCTGTTATATAAGCATGTTGTTGAAGGAGGCCAATCGTTTCGACACTGAATGTAGAAAAAGTCGTAAAGGAACCTATTAATCCAGTATATATCACTGCTTCAAACTTCTCTGATACTTGTCGTTTGCCAGAGTAAAATGAAGCTAACCACGCGAGTACAAAACAACCGAGCAAATTAGCAATGGCAGTTGCCATTGGAAAGGCTACTCCTTCTAATGGAAATAAGAGACTAATGCTGTACCGAAGTAGCGTCCCAATCGCTCCAGCAATTCCAATAAGTAAAAAAACAGGCATACTCATATTCCTACCTTTATAAGATTTAAATTACCCTTCTACCTTACAAGACTTCTATACCCTTCATCAACTGTCTACTAAAAAACAATACCACTTCATGATGAAGTGGTATTCGTTGTTCTCATGCTATCTTTTCATCGCAATTTCTTGAGATTTAACGACCGTTAAGAAATTCGTTAAAATTCTTGCTGTTAAACCCCAAATGACGTACTCATCGTAAAAATAAAAGTACTCAGGCACCTGACCTGTCCGCCATTTGTAATATTTTCCTCTTGGAATTAAATGATAGGGAAACGAGTCCCCTGGTTGAACTGTAAGCTGCATCGGGTGACTCTTCGGTTCGTAATTGAGTAAATAATTTAAGGGAACAGTAAAGATTTCATCAACTTCAAAATCGTCTGGTGTAATGGCAGTCGGCTCCAGAATGACTCCGACATAGGGATGGATGATCGATTGAAACGGGGTAACACATAGATCGAGTGGTGCAACCATTTTAATCTGGTTTTCTTGTAAACCAAGTTCTTCACACGTTTCTCGCATGGCTGTTTCCGCTTCATCCCTATCCTGCTTCTCAACTCCCCCACCTGGGAAGCAAATTTCACCAGGCTGTGTACGCAGCTGTTTACCGCGCACTTGAAATAAGATTTGAGTTTCCCCATCCTTTTCTAGAAGTGGCAACAACACTGAAGCGACTTTCATTTGCTCGTGACCTAATACGTTTGCATTACGGTTTTTGAAAAAGCCTTCAATTGATGCCAAATCAATGTTCAAGTTGGACGTCTCTCCTTTACTATTTCTTCTTATATGAGCAAGTGAAATAAGTTCTCATCATTATTGATTTCCATATACGGAAATCCTTTTGCTTTTAACCTTGAAATGAGTGGTTCATAATCTTCTCGACATCTCAATTCAATCCCGACTAGTGCAGGCCCGTCTTCGCGATTATTCTTTTTTGTATATTCAAACAACGCAATATCATCATCCGGTCCTAAAACCTCTTCTAAAAATTCACGTAATGCACCGGCTCGTTGTGGGAAATTAATAATAAAATAATGTTTTAATCCTTCATATATCATTGATTTTTCTTTAATTTCTTGCATTCTTCCGATGTCATTATTCCCGCCACTTAAAATACAGACGACATTTTTGCCTTTAATTTTATCGGCGTAGAGGTCAAGGGCTGCAACCGCGAGTGCACCAGCTGGTTCTGCAACGATTGCATTTTCGTTATACAGGTCCAAGATTGACGAGCACACTTTACCTTCTGGTACGAGAATGACATCGTCAAGCAGATCCTTACAAATATCATATGTCAGCTCACCGATCTTTTTAACGGCGGCTCCATCGACAAATTTATCGATCGTATCAAGGCAAACGACTTGCCCTTCTTGAAGAGAACGACTCATTGCTGGAGCTCCTGTTGGTTCCACACCAATAATTTTCGTCTCAGGGCTAATGCTTTTGATGTATGTTGCCACACCTGCAGCAAGACCGCCCCCACCGATGCTTAAGAACACATAGTCAAGTGGATCTTCAATGTCGTTCATCACTTCCATCCCGACTGTTCCTTGCCCGACAATCGTGCGGCAGTCATCGAATGGATGGATAAAGGTCATCTCATGTTGATTGCAATAGTCATTCGCTTTTTGGAACGAATCATCGAACGTATCTCCTGTTAAGATGACTTCTATAAATTTGCCACCAAACCGTTTCACCTGTGTAATCTTTTGGCGCGGTGTCGTCGTTGGCATAAAAATTTTCCCTGAAATTTCTAGTTCTTTACATGAATAGGCAACACCTTGGGCATGATTACCAGCACTAGCACAAACGACCCCTTTCTCCATATCTTCTGAAGATAAGCTTTGAATGGCGTAGTACGCGCCTCTTAGTTTAAAGGAACGAACCTTTTGCAAGTCCTCTCTTTTTAAATACAAATTACAACCAAGCTTTTCTGAAAGAACTTCACTTTGCTGTAAAGGCGTTTTAGTGACGACATCTTTTAGCTTTTGGTTCGCTATGATGATTTCTTCAATATTTACTTTGGAGCTCATGTTAGTCCCTTCTTTTGTCTTCATACAGCGGTCACTCTCTCTTATCCTTACAAATTTATACGAGAAGCAGCTCAAGTGCTCTAACTACTTCATCATGTTCAATTTACTATCTCTTCATTTTAACATATTTACACGCTACGTGTATTCCATATGCTGCTAATCTGTAATTTTTAAAATGATTTTTCCGATATTTTCGTTTGCTTCCATACGTTGATGAGCTTTCTTAACGTCATGCCAATCAAACACCGTATCAATGACAGGCTGCAATTGACCATCTTGAAACAGCTCAAGTGCGAAATCCTTCAATGCTTTCGTTAAGTGCACCTTTTTTTCATTTGGCTGTGTCCGGAGCGCTGTGCCGATAATTTGCAAACGGTTTTTTAATATAAAGCCTAAATTTAAGTTATCAACGTGAATGCCACCCATCGTTCCAATGACAACGAGCCTGCCATCTACCGCAAGTGATTGCAAATTATCTTGAAAATAAGGGGCTCCAACAAAATCTAAGACGATGTTAACCCCTTCTCCATCTGTCTTTTCCTTTATCCACTCGAGAAAAGACCCGTCATTGTAATTCCAGCCATCTTCTGCTCCAAGTTCAATACAACGGGCCAACTTTTCGTTTGTCCCTGCGGTTGTAAACACTTGAGCACCCGCTGCACGGATAAGCTGAATCGCTGCGGTTCCAACCCCACTAGCTCCAGCATGGACGAGGACACGATGACCTTTTTGTAGTCCGCCAAGATCAAATAAATTTAAGTATGCTGTCAAAAACACTTCTGGAATTGCTGCAGCTTCTTCGAAGCTTAAATTCTCCGGAATATGGATGAGCATGTCAGCTGGGATCGCAACATATTGGGCATAGCCTCCACCCGGAAGCAGTGCACACACTCGATCTCCTTGTTGCACAGTTGTGACATCTTTTCCGACTTCGACAACTTCACCCGCCACTTCCAAACCAAGAATGTCGGATGCCCCTTCCGGTGGAGGGTAAAACCCTCGTCGTTGCAGTAAGTCGGCACGATTTAACGCCGTCGCTCGGGCACGAATGA
>DKGN01000170.1 GCA_002453275.1 Caryophanales bacterium UBA6769 | reverse complement strand
GAGCACGTCACCCATCCCTAAAATTCTTGACGCCATTCGTTCCGGATGGAATGCCTCTAATTCATCTAGCTTTTCACCTAAACCGATAAATTTAATTGGCGTGTCTGCAACAGCCCGGATAGATAAGGCTGCACCACCTCGAGTATCGCCATCTAGTTTAGTTAAAATAACACCCGTTACACTTAGTTGTTCATTAAAACTGCTTGCTACATTTACAGCATCTTGACCTGTCATTGCATCAACTACAAGAAATATTTCATCAGGTTGTGTAGCTTCTCTTACTCCTGAAAGCTCATCCATTAATTCCTCATCGATATGCAATCGACCTGCAGTATCAATAATAACGTAGTCATGATGTTCTTCTTTTGCCTTTTCGATAGCTTGCTTTGCGATTTCAACGGGACTTACTTGATCCCCAAGTGAGAATACCGGCATATTTAATTGCTTACCTAATGTTTTCAATTGATCAATTGCCGCAGGTCGGTAAATATCAGCTGCAACGAGCATTGGATTGCGATTAAAGTTTTTACGAAGGTGGTTAGCGAGCTTCCCTGTTGTTGTCGTCTTCCCCGCTCCTTGCAATCCAACCATCATAATGACAGTAGGTGGACGTGATGCAACATCAATTTTACTTTGTTCTCCGCCCATTAACTCCTTTAATTCGTCGTGCACAATTTTAACGACTTGTTGACCAGGTGTTAAGCTTTGCAATATTTCTTGACCTACTGCTCGTTCTTTTACCCGTTTAACAAAGTCTCTAACAACTTTAAAGTTAACGTCAGCTTCGAGTAATGCAAGTCTTACTTCACGCATCATTTCATTAACATCTGATTCGGTCAATTTACCTTTCCCACGAATCTTTTGGAGTGTGCTTTGTAATCGTTCAGACAATCCTTCAAATGCCATTTCCTATCCCACCTCCTAATCAAGCTGTTCAAGCTGTTCAATTAATTCCTGCGTAATTTTTCGATTTTTATTATTAACGACGACGTGACGAAGTTGTTCAATTAGCTTCTGTCGCTTTGTAAATTTTTTATACAACTTTAGCTTTTCTTCATATTCTTCAAGCAAAATTTCAGTGCGTCTAATCGTATCATATACAGCCTGTCGACTAACATTACACTCAAGTGCTATTTCGCTAAGCGTAAGGTCATCTTGATAATAATGTGACATGTATTCTTGTTGCTTTAATGTTAATAAAGGGTGATAAAAGTCATAGAGGGCATTGAGTCTTATTGTTTTCTCAAGCATAGTTTCACCCCTTGTTAAGCAAAAAACCTTTACAGCCAATATTAATACACTGTTTTTACATTGTCAAGGTCTTTTCTTTACAAGTAATTTACGTTTCGCTCTCTTCAAAATCATTGGAAAAAAGTCCATACACAAAAGTGTCTGCGTCGAAATTTTGCAAGTCTTCCATTTGTTCTCCTAGACCAATCAATTTAACAGGAATGTCTAGCTCGTGTCGAATCGCTAATACAATTCCACCCTTCGCCGTTCCGTCTAATTTTGTTAGCGCAATTCCAGTAACATCTGTTGCTTCTTGAAACACTTTCGCTTGACTCAATGCATTTTGGCCTGTTGTTGCATCGAGCACGAGTAACACTTCATGTGGGGCGGATGGAACCTCACGAGCAATGACATTTTTTACTTTTTCAAGCTCTCTCATTAAATTTACTTTATTTTGCAATCTTCCTGCAGTATCACAGATTAAAATATCCGCTTTACGCGAACGAGCGGATTGAATTGCGTCGAAGATAACCGCTGCTGGATCTGAACCTTCTTGGTGCTTAATCACATCTGCTCCGACCCGCTCACCCCATACTTCTAATTGCTCGATAGCGCCTGCTCTAAATGTATCTCCAGCCGCCAAGAGTACCTTCTTGCCTTCCGTGACGAAAGAGTGGGCAAGCTTTCCTATCGTTGTCGTTTTTCCGACTCCGTTAACGCCAACTACGAGAATAATCGTCATTTCATTCTGTTGAATGTTTAAACGACTATCTTCATCCTCTTTATTAAGCAATTCAGACAGCTTTTCTGTTATAACAGACTTTAGCTCTTCAGTGTCCTGAATATTCCTCGTTCTTGCTTCATCTTTTAATAAATCGATTAAGTCCATCACCGTAACTACACCGACGTCAGCACTAATTAAAATTTCTTCTAATTCTTCAAAGAATTCTTCATCTACTTTCCGGTACCGTTTGACTAAATCATTTACCCGTGTTGAAAAGGACTCTCTCGTTTTTGAAAGACCTTTTTTAAACTTTTCTGTAACTGTATCTGTTTGTTTCGTTATTTTCTTTTTCATTCTTTTGAAAAAGCTCATTTCATGTTCCTCCTTGCTTATCTTTTTAGATATAAAAAACAAATTATTGAAATGCATGCTAAAATAGAATGTAATATAAGTAAATAGCAACTATTAACTAGAAAACTGAAAGGGTGTAATTATGAGTTTATCAACTAAAAGTTTGGAAAATATGAGGTATATGGTTTCTGAAATTATTGGGAAATTGCAATTTGCAAATGCTTCCGCAATTAATCCCGACGATTTCTCCCTCGAACAGTATGAAGATCTGCATGACTTATATGTACTTGTTATGAAGCAAAAGCAATTTAGTATTAGTGAGATGGAGGCAATCGCTGCTGAATTAGGTTCCATGAGAGCAAATGACGAATAGTTTTGAACAATAAAACAATCCCTATTATAAGGATTGTTTTTTTTCGAGGTTCACAAGTGCTTTTTGTGCAGCTTCTTGCTCTGCTTCTTTTTTTGACCTTCCGATCCCTTGACCAATTTTATTTCCATCGAGATAAACTGACGAGATAAACTCTCGGTCATGTGCTGGCCCTTTCTCACTCGTGATCTTATAATCAATTGTTCCATAGCCTTTGCTTTGAACAATTTCCTGTAATTGACTTTTAAAATCCATCGTATGCGAAAAAGCACCTTTATTTACTTTTGTAAATACGTACTTTTCTAAAAAATTGACGACAACGTCCAAGTTTTGATCTAAAAATAAAGCACCGATAAACGCTTCAAAAACATCGGCAAGTAGAGAAGGGCGTTGTCTTCCCCCTGTAAGCTCTTCACCTTTTCCTAGTAAAATAAATTTATGAAAAGAGAGATCTTTTGCAAATTGATAAAGCGCTGGCTCACAAACAATTGCAGCACGTAATTTCGTAAGCTCTCCCTCACTCATTTTCGGATAGGTTGTGTATAAAAAGCGGGATACAGCAAGCTCAAGAACAGCATCACCGAGAAATTCCAGCCGCTCGTTGTCTGCGTAGGGTTTTTTACGATGCTCATTCACATAAGATGAATGTGTAAAAGCTTGTTTAATTAAGCGTATGTCTTTAAATGTTACCCCTATTAAGTTTTGCAATGCTTTAACGTTTATTTTCTCAAATTGTATATCTTGTTTCGTTGCTTTCGGTGTAAACCGTTTATTCATATATTTCCTCCACGTGTTTGCAGCGTTCATAAGGGGCAAGGAATGGTTTATAAATGAAGATAAACGTCCCGTTCTAAAACGGGACGCCCCTGTTATTGATGACTATTTATGTACTCTACTACATCACCAACAGTTGCAATTTTTTCCGCATCTTCATCAGATATTTCCATATCAAACTCATCTTCTAACTCCATTACTAACTCAACAACATCAAGAGAGTCTGCACCAAGATCATCATTAAAAGAAGCCTCAGGCTTAACTTTCGATTCCTCAACACCTAATCGATCAACGATAATTTTTGTTACTCTTTCTAGAATGTCTGCCATTCTTACATTCACCTCCCCTCAAGTCATTATAAGCAAAAAGCGAATAAAGTAAAATCATATTTTAATTTTAAGAGTCTGGGAGGCTGTTAATCAACCTACCTCTTGTCGGTCATTACTCAACACGCTGCTCTATGTTTACATGACCATTCCGCCATCGATATGTAAGGTTTGTCCAGTCATATATTGGCTCTTATCTGAAGCAAGAAATGCAACAAAGTGTGCAATATCCTCTGGTTGACCAAGTTTTGCAAGGGGAATTTGCTTTAACATCTCTTCCTTAACTTTGTCATCCAATTGTTCAGTCATCTCCGTTTCAATGAAGCCCGGAGCAATGGCATTGACTGTAATGTTGCGAGAAGCTAATTCTTTAGCTGTTGTTTTCGTGAGACCAATCACTCCTGCTTTTGCAGCTACATAATTAGCTTGGCCAGGATTACCAGAAACACCGACAATTGACGATATATTAATAATTCTGCCGTCTCTTTGTCTCATCATCTGTCTTGTCACTGCCTTTATGCAATTGAACACACCTTTCAAATTCGTATCCAATACATCATCCCAATCAGATTCCTTCATCC
The DNA here is from genome assembly GCA_002453275.1 of Caryophanales bacterium UBA6769. GTDB lineage: Bacteria > Bacillota > Bacilli > Bacillales > UBA6769 > Pueribacillus. Next base: position 10,939 of record DKGN01000170.1, on the reverse strand, counting down.
GCATAATTAAATTGTCCCTAGTAATGCCTGCATTATTCACTAAAATGTGGAGTGCACCGAACGTGTCAATTACTTGGTCGACCATTTCCTTAACTTCATCGCTACGCCCAACATTCGCCTTGATCGCAAAGGCTTCTCCACCATTTTTCTTAATTTCAGATACGACTTCATTTGCCGCATCCTCTCGTCCTGCATAATTGATGGCAACCTTTGCCCCATTTTCAGCTAACGTTAGGGCAATGGCTCGACCAATTCCACGGGAGCCTCCAGTTACGAGAGCAACTTTATTTTCAAGCATGCTATTCTCTCCCTTCTATTTCATTAACAACTGCTTGTAAGCTTTTGCTGTCTGAAATGGCAAAGGTTTTTGCCTTTCGGTCAATCTTGCGCACTAAACCAGATAATACTCTCCCTGGTCCTATCTCAATAAACGTATCTACCCCAAGTGCCAATAATTGTCTTATAGTGTCTTCCCAAAGAACAGGTGAGTAAATTTGTTCGATTAGTTTACTCTTTATTTCCGCTGAACTTGTTATTTCTTTCGCTGTCACGTTTGCAATCACAGGTACAGTTGCATTCGAGATCTCAATCTCATCTAAAATTTTTGTCATTCGATCAGCAGCTGGCTTCATTAGTTCAGAATGAAAAGGTCCACTTACTTCTAACGGAATGACACGTCTTGCCCCTTTTTCCTTAGCTATTTCTGAGGCTTTTAAGACACCATTAGCTGTGCCGGATATCGCAATTTGACCTGGACAATTTAAGTTTGCTAATTGAACGAGATCACCGTTCGTTGTGACTTCCTCTGTAATTTCTGCAAGATCATCCCGATCCATACCAAGAACTGCAGCCATAGCTCCTTGCCCTGACGGAACTGCTTCCTCCATGAATAATCCACGATTACGAACAGCATAGACAGCATCACTAAAATTGATTGCTCTTGCAGCGACTAGAGCTGAATATTCTCCTAAACTATGACCTGCCACATAGTCAGCTTGGATACCGTACTGTTGAATAATTGATAATATCGCAATGCTCGTTGTTAATAAAGCTGGCTGTGTATTTTCAGTTTTTTTTAATTGATCCATAGGCCCTTCAAAAATAATGTCTGATAATGCTATGTGTAATCTCTCATCTGCTGTTTCGAAAATTTCTTTAGCTACATCAAATTGCTCAGCTAACTCTTGGCCCATTCCGACAGCTTGTGAGCCTTGACCTGGAAATATAAAGGCAACTTTACCCATCTACCGTCACTCCATTTCCTCAATGTTCAATTCTTTAACCTTAGTACTCATTTGTAACATGACGTCTTTTTCGACCATTTCTTTCGCTTGTCGGATCGTATGCAACATCGCAATCGCGTTAGATGACCCATGGGCTTTTACGATCGGGGCTTTTAAGCCGAATAATGCAGCTCCCCCATATTCTGAGTAATCCATTTTCTCTCGAATACCTAGCAAGCTTTTTTTCAAAAAGGAAGCAGCTATTTTAGCTGTCCATGTACTTGTTAGCTCAACCTTTAATAACGACAATAAGCTTGCAGCAGTACCTTCAAGTGATTTTAAAACTAGATTTCCTGAAAAGCCATCAGCAACTACAACATCTGCCACACCTTCAAGCAAGTCTCTTGACTCTACATTGCCAATAAAATTGATCGGTGCTTCACGTAATAAATCAAAAGCATGCTTACTCAATTCATTTCCTTTTCCTTCTTCTGTTCCTACATTCAGCAGTCCGATTGTCGGTGCCTCAATATTTCTAACTTTTTCAGCGTAAATTGAGCCGATAATCCCGTATTGAAGAAGTTGAATTGGTTTAGCATCCATATTTGCCCCGGCATCGAGCAACAGAAAACCCTTTCCATCCAAAGTTGGTAATGTCGGTGCTAAAGCTGGGCGTTCAATGCCTGCTAATCGACCAACCATAAATAAACCAGTTGCCATTAAAGCCCCCGTATTTCCTGCGGAAATACAAGCGTCCGCCTTCCCTTCCTTAACAGCCTTTGCTGCTAAAACCATAGATGAATTTCTTTTTCGTCTAACAGCTCGTACAGGCTCATCATCTGGTTCAATTACTTCTTCTGTATGTAAAATTGAAACCCTTTCACCTTCGGTAATATAACGTTGAATTTTGTTCTCATCCCCCACCAAAAGAAACTTAACATTAGAAAAAGCTTCCATAGCGGCTAATACACCTGAAATTGGAGCATCAGGTGCATTGTCTCCTCCCATTACATCAATGGCTAATCTCACAAATCCTTCACCCTTCCCGTTGCACATCTTCTTTCCGATACATCACAAAGTCACCAGAGAAGACAAGCTCTTTTTCTACGTAGCTGTTCACTTCCACTGTCGTACGAAATTTGCCCTTTTTAACTACATTGGCCTTTGCGACAACGCGTTCTCCTTCTTTTACTTGGCGAGTAAATCGGATATTAGCTTTTGCAGTTAAAGCCAATTCATCATCAATCACAGCTACAGCTAACGAGTTCGCTTGGGCAAATAAATGATGCCCTCTAGCAATTTTGGTTCGTGAAAAAACATGTTCTCGTTTAAACTCCAAAATTGAGATCGCACTTTGATCTAGTTGTAAATCAATGACTTCACCAATAACCTCATCGATAGACAAAGATTTCACTTGATCAAAATGTTGTACAGCCACGTGTTTAATTCTTTCTCGTACTTCGGGAATTTTCAATTCTAACCGATCTAAGCGAATCGTTTGGATGCTCACTCCAAACTTATTCGCTAACTCCTCGTCTGTTATAAACGGTGTATTTCTAATCGTTGTTTGGAGCATCTGTTGTCTATCCTTTTTATTTAGCTTCATCGCAACCACCCGTTTATATTTGAATTATGACTAGGTACTAATAGCAATATATAATAAATATTTTCTTTTAGCAATTACTTAATCGAGTTTTTGTCCCTGGATAAAACTTTCCTTTGCAAGGCATTTTCGTAATTGTGAAAACTCAGGCTTCACCCAAAATTCTTCTGAAAAAATGAACGCCTGAGCATCTTTTCGTGCCACTTCAAGAGCTCGATAATCATGGACTAAATCCGCAAGCTTAAACTCTGGGATTCCACTTTGTTTATAACCAAAAAAATCACCAGGTCCACGAATTTCTAAATCTTTTTCTGATAATAAAAATCCATCGTTCGTCTCGGTCATAACTCGCATTCTTTCTTTGCCATCCTCACTTTTTGGATCTGCAATCAAAATACAATAAGATTGCTCTGTGCCTCTTCCGACACGTCCACGTAATTGGTGCAATTGAGCTAAACCGAAACGTTCAGCATCATTAATAATCATCACTGTGGCGTTCGGCACATTGACACCGACTTCAACGACCGTTGTTGAAACGAGAATTTGTATTTTATTTTCACTAAAATCCCGCATAATCATTTCCTTCTCTTCGTTTGATAGTCTGCCGTGTAATAAACCAATAGAGTAATTAGGAAATATTTCCACGAGTTGACTATGTACGTCGAGTGCATTTTGTACGTCAAGCTTGTCCGATTCTTCAATTAATGGACAGATTACATACGCTTGTCTTTGTTGTGATATTTCTTTATATAAAAAGTCTGTTACACGCTCCAGGCTGTTACTTTTTATCCAATATGTTTCGATTTGTTTTCTTCCTGCTGGCATTTCATTAATTGTAGAAACATCCATATCACCAAATGCTGTAATCGCAAGGGTGCGTGGAATTGGTGTCGCAGTCATAAACAAAACGTCTGAATGTAAACCTTTTTCTTTTAATACACGCCTTTGATTGACTCCAAATCGGTGTTGTTCGTCCGTTATCACTAATCCGAGACTCTTAAAGTGGACATCGTCTTGAATTAATGAATGAGTACCGATAACGATATCAATGTGGCCCGACTGCAAACCATTTAACAGTGCTTCTCGCTTTTTTCCTTTTACCGAGCTCGTAAGCAAAGCAAGAGAAACATCAAAGGAGGCCAAAAGATCATGTAGTGACTCCGCGTGTTGCTCAGCTAATATTTCCGTAGGGACCATAAGCGCACCTTGATTTCCAGATAGGACGGTGATATACAGTGCAAGTGCTGCTATAACTGTTTTCCCCGATCCGACATCACCCTGTAACAATCGATTCATTTGGTATGGAGATTGTAAATCGAAAATAATTTCTTTCAGGACTGTCTGTTGTGCATCGGTAAGCTGAAATGGAAGAGTGTGAATTAATTCCGCGAGTTTATCTTCTTGATATATTTTCGCTGAGCCTTTTCCTTTTTCTCTTTCAAACTTTCGAAATGCTTGCATTTTCAATTGAAATAATAGCAGTTCTTCATAAACAATTCGCCTTCTTGCCTGTTTTAAATCCAGCTGATCCTTAGGTAAATGAATAGCCCTTAACGCTTCCTTTTTGGAGTATAGCTTATAGTTTGCCTCTAAATAATCGGGCAATATTTCCGGAATTTCGTCAGCACACAATTCGAAAGCATGTTGAACAAACCTTCTAAACTGTCGTTGATATACGCCTTCTTTTAATGAATAGATTCCCTCAATGGCGTGTTGATTCGAGAAAGGACTAAGCTCAATTTTGTTAGCTGTAACTGTCATCCGGTGCTGATCCCATTTTCCAGTGATCGTGACAATTTTTCCTATTTGTAAGCTTTTTTGTAAAAATGCTCGATTAAAAAGAACGACTGAAATTAAAATTCGACCAATTAAGAGGCGAACAGTTAGTTTTGATTTTTTCCCGCCGTAATAACGAATCGAAGGTACACTTTGAATTTCCCCCTCCAAAGTAACCGTATCTCCATGAGACACTTGCTCAAGATCACTTAATTCGTTCATCTCATATCGATACGGATAATATTCAACTAAGTCTTGAACTGTAAAGACACCTAAGGAAGAAAGAATTTTTTCAGTTTCGGATCCTATCCCTTTTACTAATTGGATCGATTGATTAAGTTGCATATCGCATCCCCCGTATTTATTAGAAAAAATCCTACCCGTTGTGCAGGTAGGAATTAACATTATCTAGTTATGTCACGTTTATTCCACGGCAACAATGTATGAATAAACTGGTTGCTTCCCATTATGTATTTCGATTTCCATGTGAGGAAATTTCTCACTGAATTCTTTTTGTACTTCGTCTACTTCTAATTCATCAATCGTCTCACCATAAATTAACGTAACAATTTCATCTTCATTAGTGACCATGTTGGATAGCAATTCGCTTAACGCATTCTTACTTGTTTTTGAATTTGCGATAATTTCACCTTCTGAGATGCTTAAGAAGTCGTCCTTTTTTATTTGTACACCGTTCATCATTGTATCTCTCACAGCATACGTAACTTGACCTGATTTAATCTCTTCTAAGGCTGCTAGCATAACTTCCTCATTCGTGGAACGATCATTTTCTTGATTGAATGCAAATAATGTAGCCATCCCTTGTGGAACTGTCTTTGTTGGAATGACAATGACTTGATTTGTCGAAACAGCCGCAGCCTGTTCAGCAGCCATTAATATATTGCTATTGTTCGGTAAAATAAAAACCGTTTCTGCTTTTACTTTGTCGACTGCCTGTACTAAATCTTCAGTACTTGGGTTCATCGTTTGGCCACCATGGATAACTTCTGTAGCGCCTAAGCTTTGAAATAGTTCAACAATACCCGTTCCTGCTGCGACGGTTACGATTCCATAAGGTTGTACGGTTGATTCTATTTCCTTCGTCGTCTCGCTATCCTTTCCTACAAGAGTGCTATGTTGGTCTCGCATGTTTTCAATCTTAATATTAATAAGTTCACCGTACGTTTGAGCTTCGGTTAATAAGTCACCTGGTTTCTCACTATGTATATGGACCTTCACGAGATCATCATCAGAGACAACGAGTAAAGAATCTCCATATGATTCTAGCTCTTTTCGATACTGTTCTTCTTGAAAGGATGTCGAACTGTTCGTTTCCAACTTAATCATAAACTCGGTACAATAGCCGTATTCAATATCGTCCGGTGAAATGAATGATTGGACCGCCTTATGGTGCTCAGCGCGCACCATTTCTTCCATACTGAGTTGAAGTGGTTCCATTTGTTCAAGGGTTTCTCCTTTTAAAGTTGCAAGAAAAGCCTCATAAATAACGACGAGTCCTTGACCCCCTGAGTCCACTACCCCGACTTCCTTTAATACAGGTAGTAAATTAGGTGTTCGATTTAATGATGATTTTGCTTCATTTAAAGTCTCAGTCATCACTACTGTGATGTCTGCTGTGCTTTCTGCCATTTCTACTGCTTTATTTGCAGCTTCCTTCGCCACCGTTAAAATCGTTCCTTCAACAGGCTTCATCACTGCTTTGTAAGCCGTCTCCACGCCTCTCTCTAACGCTGTGGCAAATTCTTTCGCAGTTAAAAAAGCTTTCGCCTCTGTCGCTTTTGAGAAACCGCGAAATAATTGGGATAATATAACACCAGAGTTTCCTCGTGCTCCCATTAATAAGCCTCTTGATAAAAGAGAACTCATTTTATTGATGTCATTTGACTCACTTTTTTTAACTTCATTTGCTCCAGATGAGAATGTTAAATCCATATTTGTGCCAGTATCACCATCGGGAACTGGAAAAACATTTAAAGCATCAATTTTCGCTTTATGATTAGATAGATGAATAGCTGCCTGCAAAATCATCTGTTTAAAAGACTGTCCATCAAGCTTGTTCATTATCCTACTTTTCCTCCTAATTCATCACTCTGTTGTTACGCGAACCCCTTGGACAAAGATATTAACAGAATCGACTGCAAGCCCAAGCATCTTATCTAATTGATACTTAACTGTTGACTGAACGTTGTGAGCAACCTCAGAAATCTTTGTACCATAACTTACGATAATGTACATGTCGATATTTACGTTGTCTTCTTCAATTCTGACAATAATACCTTTACTCATATTATCTTTTCCTAATAACTCACTAATACCATCTTTCAGTTGCTTTTGGGAGGCCATTCCGACAATCCCGTAACAATCAATTGCGGCACCTCCTGCAATCGTTGCGATCACTTCTCTTCTTATATCAATTTGACCATAATTTGTTTTTAACTCGATTGACATAAGCATCCTCCTTCATGTTTCAAGCTCCGATTAACACTACCTGACCGTATTTTACTATACTTGCTATTAATTTAACAGTTTCCTCATAAATTAAACCGTTATTGCAATAACGCGAAATAAATGGTATGATTTTTCAGTATAACACCGTACGTGAGGAGGTTAATAATATGGCTAAATGCGCAATTACTGGACGAAAGACTTCATTTGGAAATAAACGTTCTCATGCATTAAATGCAAATAGGCGAAAATGGGGTGCTAATCTTCAACGTGCTCGCATTATGGTTGATGGGAAACCAAAGCGTGTTTGGGTTTCTGCACGTGCACTCAAATCAGGAAAAGTTGAAAGAGTGTAAAAAAACCTACTAATTGAATTTCATGAACGCCTAGAAAAAGAAGAAAAAGCACCTTATTAAGGGTGCTTTTCTTGTTCAATTTTTCTTTATTGCCCCAAGTATCGCGCGAATAAACCCCCCAAGAAACCTCGGCAGTTTAATGGTGTAAAATTTCATCGTACCCCTCCTTAAAGGTGCCTTTCCCGTAAAAACTTATAAAAAAAGAGTTCATTAATAATTATATTCACGGAATAAAAAATAGTACTTAAAGATTTAGCTTTTTATAAGGTTTATGCTTATTAAAGAGGAATAGAATCTGTTTCATTAAATTCTTTTACGCTTTACTCGCACGAATTTGTTCAATTGCTTGCTTGCGATTTGCTTCGTTAAATATTGCTGAACCCGCTACAAGCACATTTGCACCCGCTTCAATACATGATTGAGCCGTTTCTCGATTGACCCCGCCATCGACCTCTATATCTACTTGTAATTGTTGTTCTTTTATTAGGGATGAAAGCTGTTCAATTTTCGGCACAACCGATGAAATAAACGTTTGTCCGCCAAAGCCAGGATTTACTGTCATAAGTAAAACTAAATCCACCTCTGCAAGTATATGCTCGATCGTCCCTATCGGTGTAGCTGGATTCAAAACAACACCTGCTTGTGCACCAAGACTCTTAATTTGTTGAATCGTTCGGTGCAAATGTCGGCAAGCTTCAACGTGAACTGAAATGATGTTAGCACCTGCTTTTACAAAGTCTTCGATATACAATTCGGGGTTTTCAATCATGAGGTGAACATCAAGTGGAAGATTGGTTACTGGTCTTAGTGATTCTACGATAAGTGGACCAATCGTAATATTTGGTACAAAATGACCATCCATTACATCGATATGTATGTAGTCTGCACCACCTCGTTCGACATCCTGTACTTCTTCTCCGAGTTGTGAAAAATCTGCTGCTAAAATGGATGGGGCAATTTTAATCACATTAATATCTCCTTTTTGTTTCTTGAATTTCAGTATGAAAAGCTAGATAGTGTTCATATCTTGTCTTTGCAATTTTACCTTCTTCTAAAGCTTGTTTAATAGCGCAGTTAGGCTCCGAACGATGAGTGCAAACCCTAAACTTGCATTCGGAGCGTAATCTGTTCATTTCAGGAAAATATTGCGACAAGTCCTCTGCATTAAATTGATTCAAATCAAGGGAACTAAATCCTGGCGTATCGGCAACGAGTCCTCCTGCGACATGAAGAAGTTCAACATGTCTTGTCGTATGTCTGCCACGCCCTAGTTGTTTAGAAACTTTCTTAGTTTCAATATTTAATGTCGGATCAATTCTATTCAATAACGTTGACTTTCCAACTCCGGACTGGCCCGCAATCACCGTAATTTTATCTTTAAAGTAAGAGGTGATTTGATCGACGCCCTCTTCATTAACAGCTGATAAATAAATAACTTCATAACCAATAGAATGATAGACGTTCACAATTTTCTCCAGTTGCTTACGTTCTTCTTCAGAAAGTAAGTCCATTTTAGTGAAGCAAATGACAGCTTCAATATGATTAGCCTCAATATGGACGAGAAACTTATCTAAGAGTTGAAGACTCAATTCAGGCTCTTTCACTGAAAAAACAATGAGCGCTTGGTCAACATTCGCTATTGGAGGACGAACGAGTTCATTTTTGCGAGGGAAAACATCAATGACATAGCCGTCAGTTAAGTTTTCAGCTTCAAACTTGACGACATCCCCAACGAGCGGTGTAATTTTTCGTTTGCGAAAAACACCTCTAGCTCTACATTGATAAATTACATCATCCGCCAAAACATAGTAAAAGCCACTGACAGCCTTTACAATCTTTCCTTCCGTAGCCAAGCTAATCACTCCAACTTTTTAACGTCTTGATAAGTGTATGTTTTATTTTTTCTGAGCTCTCCGTCTATATACAATTGAAACGAAGCTGGTCGATTCGGCGCAACTTTTAAGGAGAAAGTATACGTTTTTGTTTGTGTAATGGTTTCATGTACAACTTTTCCATTTTTCGTATCTGCATCTTGATATTCAATTATAATCTCTGAGCTTTTATCTACTTGTACAGGTTGTGAGACTTCAAAAGAAATCGGATCGTTTTGAGATTGACCTGGTGGAGTCTGTTTTTCCTCGCCTTTTGAGATTACGAGTTGGACAGTGCTTCCTTTTTTTAATTCAGTATACGGTTTTGGATTTTGGGAGATGACTTGGCCTTTTTCGACTTTATTAGAATGTTGTTCCGTAATATCTACTTTAAATCCTTTATTCTTCAAATAAGCTTGTGCGTCACCCTTCGACATTCCAATCAAATTATCCAATGCTTCCGTTTTAATTCCGCCACTATATTCTAGGGTTAGTGTCGTTTCCTCAATAACAACTTCCTCTCCAGCCTCCGGAGTTTGTGACAAAATAAGACCGGGCTCTTCATCCGATTTTATCTCAACCCATTTCACATCTTCGAAATTCATATTACTGAGAATGCGTTCCACGTTACTTCGCGTTTTACCAACGAAATTTTCAATTTCCTTCTTCTCTTTCCCGAGACTAACGACTACAGTTACTTCACTTTTTTCTTTTACGCTTGAATTCGGGGATGGGTTTTGGCGAATAACATAGTCTTCTTCGACTTCATTACTATAGTCTTCTTCACGTTTCGGAATTAAATTATGTTCTTTTAATAATTCAACCGCTTCTTCATAAGTTTTTTCAGTTACATCAGGTACAACAACGTCTTCTGCTGAAAATAAGCCGAAAATTAACGCAAACACCAATATTCCAATTCCTAATACGACAGCTGCTGCGATCATTAGTAAGCGAAAGCGTCTTTTCTTTTTCGGTTCTTTTTTTGGTTTTTTCGGTTTATTTTTTTCTGCATTTTTATAAGGCTGCTTATCGACTGAAACAGGCGTTAATACCTTAGTTTCTTCATTGTCAATATCTTGAGCCATAAATCGTTGATTCTCGATCGTCGGATCGAGAGCGACTGCTACGTCTGTCTGCATCTGGGCAATTGTTTCATAGCGTTGCTTTGAATCCTTTGCCATCGCTTTTTGAATGATATTTTCTACACTTTGCGGAATCTGATCATTTAATAATTTTGGTGAAGTACACTCTTCTTGCAAATGCTTTAATGCAACAGTCACTGGGGATTCTCCCGTGAAAGGAACGACTCCAGTAACCATTTCATATAAAACGACACCTAATGAGTAAATATCTGACTGTTCATTTGCAATACTACCTTTAGCTTGCTCAGGAGATAAGTAATGGACAGATCCAAGTACTGATTTCGTATGCGTGATCGTAGCAGATGTCATCGCCATAGCAATCCCAAAATCAGTTACTTTTACTTGCCCATCTTCTGTTATAAGTATGTTGTGTGGCTTAATATCACGATGAATTATATGATTTTCATGGGCATGACGAATGGCAGACGAAATTTTATTAAAAATTGAAAGTGCCTCTTCTATTTGAAGTGGAGCGGATTCCCTTATGTAATCTTTCAATGTT
>DKGN01000143.1 GCA_002453275.1 Caryophanales bacterium UBA6769 | reverse complement strand
AGTCACCCCCTCCTACTCGATTTAAAATTTATACTTGACCGATGAGCTCATAGCCTGCTTCATCAATCGCTTCTGTAAAATGGTCGAAGTCAACTTTAACAGGGTCAAACGTTACGGCTACTGTATTTTTATCAAGGTTAACAGTTGCAGATTCAATCCCATCAATCGCTCTCAATGCCCCTTCAACAGCTGTCTTACAATGTTCACAAGACATTCCTTTTACTTGTAATTCTACTGTTTCTTTCATTAAATATACCTCCAAATGTATCGTAGTAATTTCACTATAGCGTATCTACTTTCCGTAAGCAATGAAGTGTATTGGTTGGACTTTTCTATACATAATTATATAATGGAATCATACCCTGCACAGGTATATGTTAGTAGGATGGAACCTTAACGAACCTTGCTTTAAAGGAGATGAAAACATGCCTGTTGAAGCTCAAGTTATTGAAAAAGAGAAAGTTACGTTATCGATCAGTGGGATGACGTGTGCTGCTTGTTCAACTCGTGTCGAAAAGGGATTGCAAAAAATGAACGGTGTTCTAGATGCGCACGTTAACTTAGCGAATGAAAAGGCAACAGTTTTTTTTGATGACCAGAAAATAGGTACAGAACAACTAATTGATCAAGTTGTGAAAACGGGGTACAAGGCCGAAGTGTTTGTTACGCGGGATCCCGAAATAGAAAAAGCTGAAAAAGAAAAGCAATATAAACAACAGAGAGAAGCTTTTTTCATTGGTGCTGTCATTTCATTACCATTTCTAGTTCAAATGATCGGCGACTTTACAAATAATATGAATCTTATGATGCCTGGATGGGTTCAGTTTATTCTGGCAACAATTGTACAATTTACGATCGGTTGGCGATTTATCCGTGGAGCATACAATGCTTTGCGTGGTCGTAGTGCGAATATGGATGTTCTCGTTGCGATGGGGACATTATCCGCTTATTTATATAGTACATTTTTACTTTTTCAAAAGGGAGAAACAGGCTATTATTTCGAAGCCTCTGTCGTTATTATCACATTAATTATTCTTGGGAAATTGCTTGAAGAACGAGCGAAAGGTCGTACGTCCGAAGCGCTTAAGAAGCTCATGGGTATGCAAGCAAAAGTAGCTCACGTTCTGAAGGATGGAGTCGTACATGAGGTGCCAGTTGAAGAAGTGCAATCAGGTGATCACTTAGTCGTAAAATCAGGAGAGAAGATTCCTGTCGATGGACAAGTTATCGAAGGTCGGACGACGGTTGATGAGTCGATGTTAACTGGTGAAAGCTTGCCTGTTACAAAAGAAACGGGTGATACCGTCATCGGAGCAACGGTGAATTTGCATGGCTCGATTACGATGGAAGCAACGAAGGTAGGCAAAGAAACAGCTCTTGCACAAATTATTCAAATGGTCGACGAAGCCCAAGGGTCTAAAGCTCCAATCCAAAGCATCGCAGATAAAATTTCCGCTGTATTCGTCCCAATTGTGATTGGAATTGCACTGTTGACGTTCGTTATTACCTTTCTTGTTGTAGGGTTTACACCGGCCCTCATTAGTGCAGTTGCTGTTCTTGTCATTGCTTGTCCTTGCGCACTTGGACTTGCGACCCCGACAGCGATTATGGTCGGAACAGGAAAAGGAGCCGAAGTTGGGGTTCTTATTAAAGATTCAGCTCACCTCCAAACGATGAGAGCAATTGATACAATTATCCTCGACAAAACAGGCACGATTACGAAAGGACGACCAGAAGTCACAGTTGTTCGACCAATTAATGTAACAGAAGATGCATTTATTCGTATGATTGCGAGTGTCGAGCAATCTTCTGAGCATCCTTTAGGGGCTGCAATCGTTCGGCATGCAAGCGATAAAGGCATTCCTTTAGTTCGAGTGCATGATTTTGAAGCGTTGCCAGGGCTTGGTGTGAAAGGGACAATTGACAATCAAGTGATTTCAATCGGGAATGAAAAATTTATGCAACAGCAAGGTGTAGATATCGGACGTTTTGCGAAAGACTTAATTACTCTTGAAGAAAAAGGGAATACCGTCATTATCGTCGCACAGGCTCATCGATTGATTGGGTATTTTGCTGTTGCTGATACGGTGAAAGAAACTTCCGCTCAAGCAGTGTCTGAAATGAAAGCTCGAGGTATTGACGTCATTATGATGACAGGTGATAATGAGCATACTGCAAGAGCAATCGCGCATGAAGTAGGAATTGCTACTGTTCTAGCAGGGGTCCTTCCAGAACATAAGGCAAATGAAGTTGAACGATTAAAGGGTGACGGCAAAAAGGTTGCGATGGTTGGTGACGGGATAAACGATGCACCAGCCCTTGCGGCAGCTGATGTTGGTATTGCGATCGGTACAGGAACAGATATTGCAATGGAAGCAGCTGATATTACGCTCATGCGTGGCGATTTGTTGTCGATTTCGGACAGTATCCAATTATCAGATGCAACGATTCGGAAAATTAAACAAAACTTAGGTTGGGCGTTTGGATATAATGTCATTCTTATTCCTGTAGCTGCACTTGGCTTTCTCAGTCCTATTTTGGCGGGTGCTGCGATGGCACTTAGCTCTGTATCTGTAGTCGTTAACACACTTTTTTTAAATCGATGGAAGCCTCGGCATGATCAAGTGGCTTAAATAATGTAGGAGGAAAGGTAAATGTCTAAGAAAAAAAAACCGAATCCTAAGAAAAGACAACAAGGAAAAAAGCAACAATCAAATCTCCCAGCAATTCTTTTTTTCTCAATTAGCGGAGTTGTCATCATTGCATTTCTCATCTTTTTCGCATTGAATAGTACAAATCAAGAGCAAGCTCAAGTGAGTAATGAAGAACCCCTTCAATATGATTTTTCGTATGAAGGACAACCCTCGATAGGCGATGAAGATGCACCAATTAAAATTGTCGATATCGGAGATTACAAATGCTCGCACTGTAAAGATTTTCATGAAATTGTTTATCCTGATATTAAAAAAGACTTTATTGACACTGGGAAAGTACAACTATTCTTTGTCAATTTTCCGTTTATTGATGATGACTCCTTAAACCTCGCAAAAGGTGGAGAAGCCGTTTTCGCTCAAAATGAAGAAGCGTTTTGGGATTATCATGACTTAGTATTCCAACAAGAACAAGGTGAGGCACAATGGGCAACGGTTGATGCCTTAACAAAGCTTGTGAAGGATAATTTATCTTCAATCGACGCGGAACAATTTAAAGAAGATATTGAAGGCAATGCACAAACGGCAGCTATTAATGAAGACCTTACGATTGTGAACGAGGCTGGTGTCACAAGTACGCCGACAATATTTATTAACGGAGTAGAATTTAAAGAATGGTACGATTACAAAGTTATTAAAGAAGAGATTGAACGTCTCTTAGAAAGTGAATAAGGATGAATACATTTGATTATTCGCGATTCATAGCATGGTTTACCTCAGTACTTGCTACGCTCGGAAGTCTGTATTTTAGTGAAATTCAAGGATTTATTCCGTGCGAATTATGCTGGTATCAACGGATTTTAATGTATCCGCTTATCGTTATTCTTGGTATCGGATTTTATAAAAAAGATCGGAATAGCGCTTATTATGCATTACCATTATCGATTATTGGTATGGGAGTCTCATTCGTGCATTATTTGCACCAAAAAACAGATTTTTTCAAGCAAGCAATCCAATGTACACAAGGTGTGCCATGCTCAGGTCAATACATCAATTGGCTCGGATTTATAACCATTCCTTTTTTGGCATTCATGGCGTTTTTAATGATAACGGTATTCGTAGTCTATTCTTTGAAAGAGGCTGATCATGAGACAGATTGATCGGTCTCTTTCATTTGAACGTTGGGTATAAAGGAGGGTGACACGATGGACGAGCGAGAAGCGATAATACCCATTCAACAGGAGAAACAGCGAACAACTTCTCGGAAACTTGAAGAAAAGACAAAAATTACGAATAGATTAAAGCGAATTGAAGGACAAGTTCGCGGACTTCAAAATATGGTTGAGAATGATCGGTATTGTGTTGATATCTTAATCCAAATTAGCGCTGTACAGGCAGCATTAAAGAAAGTGGGCTTCACCCTGCTTGAAACACATACGAAAGAGTGTGTGGCCCAATCGATCAAAGACGAGGATTCGAGTGAAGAGATGCTCGATGAGTTAATGAAAGTCATACAACTTTATGGAAAATCCTAATCTGTTTGTGAAAAATGTTGTTCTGTAACAAAAAGTGCACAGATTCTGCAAAAATTGTGAATATAATAGAGTACAATAGATGTAACATAGTGCGGAGGAATGAGGATGGATAAGAAGAAGAAACGGTTAATTATGCGAACAACGATTCTTCTTGTAATTGTTGTGGCGATTGGTTACACGATTTATTCAAGTATATTTAACGAAACAAAAGTCGTAAAATCAGGAGAAATGGCGCCAAATTTTCAATTGCAAACTCTTGATGGAGAATCGGTAGAATTGGATGATTATAAAGGCAAAGGCGTATTCCTAAATTTTTGGGCTACGTACTGTCCACCATGTACAAAGGAAATGCCTTATATGGACAATCAATATAAAGAGTTTCAAGACAAGGGTATTGAAATTTTAGCAGTCAATGTCGGTGAACCTTTGTTGACCGCACAAAAGTTCACACATCGTCACGATTTGTCTTTTCCAATCTTACTTGATGGACGTGAGGAAGTATATAAAGCATATGGAGTAAAACCCATTCCTGCTACATTTTTAATTGATGAACATGGGATAGTCGTTGATCGTGTAACGAAAGGATTAACAGAGGAAGAAATTAAGAAAATGATGGAGCGGATCATACCAGAATAATATCTAGACATTCACGAACAAAAGGGGTGATAAAATGGCAGACGTTAATATTATGTTAGCTTTTGGTGCTGGGGTGTTATCCTTTGTTTCCCCTTGTACGTTGCCTCTATACCCTGCATTTCTTTCATATATTACCGGTGTATCGCTTGATGAGTTAAAAGAAAAACAAGGGATGTTACAAAAACGAGCGATTATGCATACCGCTTTTTTCTTGCTCGGCTTCTCAATTATATTCGTCGTGTTAGGCTTATCCACATCATTTATCGGTGCTCTGTTTGTCCAATATAGTGATTTAATCAGACGGATCGGAAGCATTCTTATCGTGTTTATGGGTCTCGTGATTGTTGGTGCGATTCAACCGAAATTTATGATGAAGGACAGTACGATTGCTTTTCGTAATCGACCTGCAGGCTATCTCGGCTCTAGCTTAATTGGGCTTGCTTTTGCTGCAGGTTGGACACCGTGTATGGGGCCGATTCTAGCAGCTGTTATCGCATTAAGTATGACGAATCCAGGCTCTGGCTTTTTGTATATGATGGTGTACACTCTCGGTTTTGCGATTCCGTTTTTCTTATTAGCGTTTTTCATTGGAAGGATGAACTGGATCCGCAAATTCAGTAATAAAATTATGAAAATTGGTGGCTACGCCATGATTTTTGTCGGGATCTTTTTATTTTTTGGATGGATGACGAAAATCACTTCATTTTTAACAAATACTGTTTTTGACGGATTTATGGGCTTTTAAATGAAGGGAGGCTGTATCGGGATAATGCTGATACAGCCTCTTGTTTTATTTGAAAGCAGTAAGTCTTTCTTTTTTTCTTGTGAAATCTTGGTCTTTATAATAAGCATCTTTCACGAGTAAGTTTGGGCCTAAGCATTTGACTGCAGGACAATGACAATGAATGCTTTTTGCTATGTTGCTATTTCGCCATTTATCATAGGCCGTCTGTAAACTTGTCGTCTGAATGTTGCCAAGCTCTGGCTCATCATCACCGAAGTCAGTGACGATAATGTTACCGTCAAAAATATTCACGTTAAGTCTTGAGCGACCGTCTGGATCATTTCGGACGGTTATCTTTTTTTCCTGTTGCAATCTTTTTAGTAAAGCGAGGTCTTCATCGCTTTCGCTACATGCGTAGAAAGGCAAGGTTCCAAAAAGCATCCAAATGTTATCATTTCGATGATCTAACAAAGTGTGAATACCCGAACGAATTTCATCTAATGTTGCTATTTCCAATGAGCTTGCAAAATCACTCGGATACATCGGATGTACCTCATGGCGAAGACAGCCCATCTCCACTATTGCATCATGAATGGCGGGGAAATGTGGGATAGTTCTCTTGTTGATCATCGTTTCAGCAGCAATAAAAACACCTTGCTCTGAAAGTTCTTTTGCATTCGCAATCATGTGTTCTAAAAATGAGGCGCGAAGCTCATAAGAAGGTTTTTTATCCATAGCTCCAAAACCGATATCAACGAAATCATCTACTGTTCCATAATTGTAGGATATGTGTAAGACATCTACGTATGGCATGACGTCTTCATACCGGTGAAGTGGAAGAGTTAAGTTTGAGTTTAATTGTGTATTTGCTCCTCGTTCATGGGCATACTTTAAAAGCGGAATGACGTATTCATCGACTGATTTTTTAGACAGGATTGGTTCTCCGCCTGTAATGCTGAAAGAACGTAAAAACGGAACTTCATCGAGTCGTTTAAGTAGAAGATCAAGTGGTAACGCGTCAGGATCTCTCGTTTGCAATGTGTAACCAACAGCGCAATGTTCACAGCGCATATTGCATAGCGTCGTCGTTGTAAATTCAATATTTGACAGTTTCATTTCGCCAAACTGTTCAACATCAAGATAAGCTTCCCATGGGTCATTGTTCGGTTGGATAGGTAGGTCGCTTTTTTTTATTGTTTCTTTTTGTAACATGCTTCATTCCCCTTTGTAAATTCAATCTTCATGCCTAATAAATAATCTTATGGCATTTTCCGGTAAAAAACTACTATGACACGCTAAAAAACAGGAAAATTTTATAGAGGATAAGCTCGTTTAGCTTTGTTTATTCTATGCATATGGGGGGTGGGACAGCATGGCGAAAGATGTCCTTTGTGAAGTCGATAGTTGCGTTTTTTGGAGCCATGGAAACGAATGTGGGGCCGATCGAATTTACGTTGTAAGTAACGTAAATAAGGCTGAGACGACAGAAGAAACAGATTGTTACACATTTGAACCTGCTCATTAATTGGAAAAAGCCGTGCATCATTCGCACGGCTTTTTTTATGCTATAGTTTAAACGTTCCTACCATATCTGACATTTCATCCGCTAGCTTTGTTAAGGCTTGGGCGGACGCTGAAATTTCTTCCATCATTGCAAGCTGTTCCTCGCTAGCTGCGGCATTTTCTTGACTCGCATGTGTATTTGTTTCGGCTGCTTCTTTGACAACATTGACACCTTCAACCATTTGATTGCTTCCAGATGCAATTTGTTCAGCAGCGGCTGATACTTCTTGAACTTTTGCTTCTACATCTTGAACAGCCTGTTCAATTTTTTCGAAAACGTTACGTAACGCATTCGTTTTTAAAAGGCCATCCGTTGTCTTTTCTGTGCCTTCCTCCATCGATTGAACCGCAACTGTTGTTTCTTCTTGAATCGTTCGAACGAGCCCAGTAATTTGTAATGCAGAATCTGCTGATTGCTCAGCTAATTTACGAACTTCATCAGCTACGACTGCAAATCCTCTACCAGCATCACCTGCTCGTGCTGCTTCAATGGCGGCGTTAAGGGCAAGAAGGCTTGTTTGATCGGATATATCAGTTATCATCGTGACGATGTCGTCAATTTCATTTGACCGTTCTCCGAGTGTTTCAATCACTGTTGCTGAATCTTTCACCGTGTTTTCGATTGCATTCATTTGATCGACTACTTCATTAACTGTATTCACTCCGTCATGGCAAGAAATGGATGCTTCTCCAGCAAGTGTTGAGACAGTCTCGCTGTTAGCTGCAATTTGTTGAATACCGGCGGAGATTTGGTTAATCGTTACAGCAGCTTCATTGACGCTTTCGAGTTGAGCTTCTGCACCTGCAGCCATTTGTTCTGATGTAGCTGCAATTTGCTCTGTTGCATTTGATGTCTGCTCTGCGCTCGCTGTTAATTCTTCAGCGGATGAAGCAACATGTTCAGAAGATTGATTTACGTTTGTAACGAGACGACGTAAGCTGTCGACCATGTCATTGCATGTTGTCATCAATGCACCAAGCTCGTCCTTTAATTTCGTTTGTAAATGTTCGCCGCTTAAGTCACCTTCCGCAATTCGCATCATGCGCTGAACAACTAGTGTAATGGGCGTTACAATCATTCTTGCTGCGATAATTGCAATGATAATCCCGATAATTAGAGAGGCAACAGCAGTAATGAAAATGGTTTTCTCCACCAGGTTGTTGTCTTGGATAATATTCTCCCCTACGGTCACCATATGTGTTTCTCTTACTTCTGATAAATCTTTAAACCCATCCATAAGCTCTTGCGCCTGTGGTTCAGCCGTTTGCTGTAACAATACAAGTGCTGTCTCCTCATCTCCGCTGTCAATAGCCGGAAATACTTGTTCATCTATTAGAGTTGTCCATTCCCTACTTTTTGTAATGAGCTCTGTTACAGCTTCATCAATGTTCTTTTCCGATAATATTTGTTCTTCAAGCTTCTCACTAGCAGCGGAATAACCATAATATTGATACTTATAATCAATGGAACCAAAGAGTAAGTATCCCCTTGCAGCTGCCACTCTTTCAGCAAGGTTGTAGCTTAATTTTTCACTCGCGATAAGAAATTGGAAGTCGTTTGAAAGCATTTCATCAACGGTTTCATTCGCTTTATGAATATTGACTACAGAAATACCCCCAATCACTGCCAGTAATAAAAGGATCAAAACAAAATTCAATAGTAATTTAGTCCGAACTTTTTTCACAAAAAACCCTCCTCAAGGATGTCTCTACTAATACTATCGTAATAAAACAAGTAAACTTGAGGGCAGATTACTAATTACTTTCAATTTTGATGAAATTTTTTCTAAAAAAGGTATTGACCTTATGGGCTGTCTGTTATATGATAATTACAGAATCAAAAAATTGTATTATAACAGAGGGTGAATAAACGCTCAGCAGTCGTTTCTCTTTACCTTCAAAAATTAGAATGGGAGTGGGAATTAATGGCAATCGATCCTCAAGAAGTAAAAGCATTGGAAGAAAGTTGGGCAAATGACGAACGTTGGAAAGGCGTTAAGCGTCCTTATTCAGCGGAAGATGTACTAAGACTAAGAGGATCCATTCAAATTGAGCATACGCTTGCTAGAATGGGTTCAGAGCGTCTTTGGGACTTAATTAACAATGAACCATTTGTTCGTACACTTGGTGCTTTGACTGGAAACCAAGCAGTACAACAAGTTAAAGCAGGACTAAAAGCAATTTATTTAAGTGGTTGGCAGGTTGCTGCGGATGCAAACCTTGCTGGCGAAATGTACCCAGACCAGAGCTTATATCCAGTGAACTCTGTTCCACAAGTTGTAAGACGTATTAATAATGCGTTACAGCGTGCGGACCAGATTGAGCATATGGAAGGTAAAAGCGATCGTAACTGGTTTGCACCAATCGTAGCGGATGCTGAGGCAGGCTTTGGTGGACGTTTGAACGTTTTCGAACTAATGAAAGCGATGATTGAAGCGGGTGCATCAGGTGTTCACTTTGAAGACCAGTTAGCGTCTGAGAAGAAGTGTGGACACTTAGGTGGAAAAGTTTTAATTCCGACGAACCAAGCAGTTCAAAACTTAGTTGCAGCTCGTCTCGCAGCTGACGTTATGGGTGTTCCAACAATTATTATGGCTCGTACTG
Organism: Caryophanales bacterium UBA6769; assembly: GCA_002453275.1. Lineage (GTDB taxonomy): Bacteria > Bacillota > Bacilli > Bacillales > UBA6769 > Pueribacillus. The sequence goes on along the minus strand of DKGN01000143.1, from coordinate 73 downwards.
ATGCGAATGCTGCTGACTTAATTACAAGCGATGTTGACGAATACGATCACCAGTTCATCCGTAAAGGAGAGCG
>DKGN01000075.1 GCA_002453275.1 Caryophanales bacterium UBA6769 | reverse complement strand
AAAGGACAGGCAGATACATACTCACGAAAAGAAATCGATGACTTAACAGAGTACGTTAAAGTATATGGGGCGAAAGGTCTTGCGTGGATAAAAGTTGATGCAACAGGCTTTACAGGTCCGATTGCAAAGTTTTTCACAGCAGAAGAAGTTGAAAAGCTGACAGAAGCATTGCAAGCTGAAGCAGGCGACTTGTTACTCTTCGGTGCAGATAAAAGAAGCATCGTGTATGACAGTCTCGGTGCATTACGTCTAAAGCTTGGAAAAGAACTTAACCTTATCGATGAAACGAAATTTAACTTCTTATGGGTGACGGAATTTCCATTACTTACATTTGATGAAGATGCAAAACGGTATGTTGCCGAACATCATCCGTTTACGAGTCCATTAGAAGCAGATCTTGACCAATTAGAAACGGAGCCTGAAAAGGTGCGTGCTGATGCGTATGATCTCGTGTTGAATGGATACGAACTTGGAGGAGGTTCACAGCGGATTTACAAACGTGATGTTCAAGAAGCAATGTTCCGAGCGCTCGGATTTAGTGATAAGGAGGCGCGAGAACAATTCGGATTTTTGTTAGATGCTTTTGAATACGGAACACCTCCACACGGTGGAATTGCTTTTGGACTTGATCGACTCGTTATGATCCTTGCTGGCAGAACAAATTTACGCGATACAATCGCTTTTCCAAAAACAGCAAGTGCAAGCGATCTATTAACAGAAGCGCCAAGTGAGGTTAACGAATCACAGCTTGAAGAGCTACACTTAAGAAAAGCAATAAAAATTAAGGAATAATTCATCATGTAGAACTAGTCGACGCTAGTTCTACCTCTTCAAACGAGATGACAACGCTTACAAAAAGATAGTTGCTTTTTCGAATGTATTTTGTTATTATTAATTTACATCAAAAGAGTCCTGGGGTGTTCGTTTGAACCCATATGTTTTGAGCCAACACCTATATTTTAGGGAGCCTGAGCCAAAAAGTTTTCATTTGGCGTGCAAGCCTCCACAGAGTGGACGCACAATAAATGAAACAAGGCACCCACCTGCCGAGAGCAGGTTCAAAACTGAGGATGAGACGGCACAGTTGGGACTCATATTCAATTAAAAACAAAACAGCAGAAGTAATCTGCTGTTTTTTTACTTTGCGACTTTTTCTAGGTTTCCGTTTTTATCCATTTTAAAAGCGGTACCTTGTTCGTCGCTTTCTTGTAAAACAACCATTTTTCTTGCTCGTTCCATAATTTGGATGAGTGATTGGTAATCTTCTTGAACGACTGAATATTTTTCCTCAAGAACTTTCAACTCTTTTTTTAATTGTTCGTTCTCGACTACTAACTGTTTCTTGTCTTTTTCAAGCTGTTCTTTTAAATCTCGTAATTGAATAGATTGTGTACGATCATTTTTTAATTCTTTTAAAAAGTCAATGACATCTTGAAGATCAAGAGGTTTATTCAATTGTTGCTGGGTCGGAACATTTGTTACAGTCCGAATTGGTTTCATTGCTTGCGCACGTTTGCGTTCTTTACGTTGTCTTTTGGCTAGCTCGATTGCTTGCTCGTATTTATTCCGAACGATGGCATTCCAACGGAAACCAACAGCGGCAGATGTTCGATTTAGTTTGTCGCCTACTTCGTCAAAAGCAATTAATTGTGTGCCACCTTCGCGAATATGACGAAGAACTGTTTCAGCTAAAAGTAAATCATCTTCGTGTGACCATGCATCTTGTCTAACTTTCATCGTTATTCCTCCTAACTCCTTTCTTTTTTTCTATTTTTTCCAAAAAACTTGGTTTTATACGTAAATACTAGATTTTTCTTTTTTAGATAGATTTTCAAATTAAAAAAGCTTATAGAAAGTCTGATTTCTATAAGCTAGTGGTAATCGTCTATTATTTTTGGTTTTTCTTTATATTTTCATTGATTTGCGATAAGGCTTGTTCAAACTTCCCTGTTTGCTTCGGTTTATAATAAGTTTTATTTTGTAGGACATCTGGTAAGTATTGTTGGGAAACCCAACCAGTTTCGTAGTTATGCGGGTATAAGTAATTGACTCCACGACCGAGTGCTTGTGCCCCTTTGTAATGCGCATCTTTTAGATGGAGAGGAACATCTCCAATCCTTCTGGTTCGAATATCATTGAGTGCGGCATCAATCGCTTGATATGCTGAGTTTGATTTTGGGGAAAGGCACAATTCCACGACAGCATTTGCTAATGGTATGCGTGCTTCTGGAAATCCAACCCTTTCGGCTGCTTCAATTGCGTGAAGTGTACGGACACTTGCCTGTGGACTTGCTAATCCAATATCCTCATAGGCAGTGACGAGTAGTCTTCTCGCAATACTCGGCAAATCTCCTGCCTCAATCAATCTAGCTAAATAGTGAAGCGCCGCATCGACGTCGCTGCCACGAATTGATTTTTGAAAGGCAGATAAGACGTCATAGTGGGCATCACCATCTTTATCGTGTGAGAAGCTTTTTCTTTGAATCGATTGCTCCGCAATTTTTAAATCGATTTGAATAATTTCTTCTTTGTCTTTTTCAGTTGACATAGCGGCAATCTCTAAAGCATTCAGAGCAGCACGAACATCCCCGCCGCTCATTTCCGCTAAATGAGAAATGGCCTCATCCGTTATTGAGATGGATACGTCACCTAATCCGTTCCCTGTATTAGTTANNAGTTAATGCACGTTCAAGAGCAATTTTGACTTCATCAGGTGTTAATCGTTCTAACTCGAATATTTGGCAACGACTTCTAATCGCTGGGTTAATCACATGATAAGGGTTTCCTGTTGTTGCTCCAATTAATGTTATTAACCCATTTTCAAGAAAAGGAAGAAGAAAGTCTTGTCTGCCTTTATCAAGGCGATGAATTTCGTCCATAATTAAAATAAGCTTACCAGACATTTTTGCTTCTTCAATTGCAATTTCAATGTCCTTTTTATTGTTGACGACGGCATTGAGCATCCGATAAGGTGTATTCGTACTACCAGCTATTGCAATGGCAATTGAGGTTTTCCCAGTTCCGGGAGGACCATACATGATCATTGATGTCAGTTGCTTTGCCTTTACCATTCTCCAGATTAATTCTCCGTCACCAACGAGATGTTCCTGTCCAATAACATCTTCAATCGTTTGTGGGCGCATCCGGTAAGCTAACGGTTTCTTTTGCATCATGTTCTCTCCTGTTTTGAACGTTAATTTTAATTTAACTATATCATTCACATGAAAAATATTGTATGGATTCGATTCGCTATACCAATTAATGATACAATGAATTTAATTCAGATAGGAATGCAAGTATTAATGTTTCGTGCTATAATTACGGAGATTTAAGACCGTTATTTTAAGTATTTGACGAGAAACTAAAGGGCGTTTTTTTATGAATAATTACGCACAATCTATACGTTGGTTTGCTTTTTTTATTGGGATTGCAGTCATGGCATTTGGAATTGTACTTATGATTAGAGCTGATTTAGGAACTGCCCCGTGGGATGTCCTACACATCGGATTACAACTTAAGTTAGGGTTAACGGTTGGCAGTTGGTCCATTATCGTCGGCTTTTTCATACTTGCTGTTTCCTCTATTTTAATGAAAAGTTGGCCTAAATTAGGTGCCTTTTTGAACATGTTATTTGTCGGTATTTTTATTGACCTTTTCCTATTTTTACCCTTTATTGTGACACCATCATTTCTTGTGAGTAAAATCATGATGCTTATCATAGGTGTATTTATTTGTGGGATTGGAATGGGCTTATATATATCTTCAGATCATGGAGCTGGGCCAAGAGATAGTTTAATGCTTGCTTTAACCGAACTGATGGATACTAAAATTCAACATGTTCGTCTTGCTATGGAGATAGCTGTTTTAATCGTTGGTTGGAGCTTAGGAGGACCTGTATTTATCGGAACTCTTATCGTAACAGTCTTGATTGGCCCAACGGTTGGATACACACTTCCTTTTTTTAGAAAGAGGATCAAGAGAATGTTAGAAAGAGGTGCGAAAAGTGAAAATCTCGACGAAGGGAAGATACGGCCTCACCATTATGATGGAATTAGCTAAACATTATGGGGAAGGTCCGACTTCATTGAAAAAAATTGCAAATGATAATAATTTATCTGAGCATTATTTAGAGCAACTTGCCTCACCATTGAGAAATGCTGGTTTAGTGAAAAGTGTTCGGGGTGCTTATGGAGGCTACATTTTGGCAGATAAACCTGAAGAAATCACAGCTGGTGAGGTTATTCGTGTTCTTGAAGGTCCAATCAGTCCAGTTGAAGTTCTCGAGGATGAAGAACCCGCGAAACGTGACCTATGGATAAAAATTCGCGATGCAGTGAAGGATGTTCTTGATAATACGACTATCGATGATTTAGCAAACTTTGTTGATGAAGGCGAACAAGAGCCTTACATGTTTTATATTTAAACAGAAAGAAGGGATGGAATGTCAGCGGTATATTTAGATCATGCTGCGACTTCACCAATACATCTAGACGTTTTGAAAACGATGCATGATGTAGAAGAGCGATATTACGGCAATCCATCGAGTATTCATCGCTTCGGTCGCGAAGCCCGCAAGCGTATCGATGAGGCGAGACTTTTCATCGCGGAAAGTATCGGAGCAAAGGAATCTGAAATTTTTTTTACGAGTGGTGGCACGGAAGCCGACAATTTAGCTATTGTCGGAACAGCATTACAGCGAAAAGAGGATGGGCGACATATTGTAACGACGGCGCTCGAACACCATGCCGTTCTTCATTCATGCGAATTTCTGCAAACGCTTGGCTTTGATGTAACATATGTCAAGCCAAATCAGAATGGAATTGTCCAAGTTGAGCAGATTCA